>NZ_JBSFGK010000025.1:0-101127 GCF_053596495.1 Kitasatospora sp. NPDC001683 | reverse complement strand
GACCCGGCCGGACGTCTTCGTGCTGCCCGGAGTTCAGCGCCGGGCGCGCGCCTCGCTCAGCAACCGCCGCTGCTGCGGGGGGACCCGCGGCGTGCGCGGCGGCAGCGGCGCCGCCGGGCCGGCCAGCAGCGGCTTCGTGGCGGCCTTGCTCGGCGAGACGGCGAAGGCCAGCGAACCGAAGAAGACGTAGCAGCCCAGCCCGACGCCGAGCGGGAAGATGAACTGCAGCGCCATCACGCCGCCCTGGGTGGAGCGCGAGGGGTCCAGCCGGACCGACAGCGCCGCCATCCCGGTGTAGTGCATCGCGCAGACGGCCACGCCCATCACCGGCGCCGCCGCCAGTACGGCGAGGGTGCCCCGGATGTTCAGCGCGGCCCAGAGCGCGGCCGTCGCCGCGAACACCGCGATGCCGATCGACAGGCCCACCGTGACGTGGTCGTAGCCGAGGTGGCCGGGCAGGACCATCGCGGCCATGCCCAGGTAGTGCATCGCCGCGACCCCGAGACCGGTGGTCAGCCCGCCGACCAGCAGGGCCAGCACGGGATGGCTGCGCCAGTACCCGACGGTGAACAGCCCGACGCCCACCACGGCGACGGCGACCAGCAGGCTGAGCACGGTCAGCCCCGGCTGGTAGCTGATCTCGACGCCGCTGACCGAGAAGCCGAGCATCGCGATGAAGTGCATGGACCAGATGCCGGCACCGAGCGAGGTCGAGGCGAAGAGCAGCCAGGCGACCCGGCTGCGGCCCTGTGAGACGAGTGCCCAGCGGGCGCTGCGCAGGGCGACGAAGGCGCCGAGGCAGGCGACGAAGTACGAGACCGCCGGCGTCACCCAGCCGTGGTCGGCATGGTGGATCTCACCCAATTGAGCTCCCTGGACGAGGGGTTGCGGGCGCCAGGGCTCGGGCGGAGGCGGCGGGCCGGACGGCCGGCGCGGATGTGCGGAGAGCGTGCGGGAAAAGGGCACGGAACGGGTCCGCCGAGAGGAGACCTGGCGTGTGGTGCCCCTGACAACGGGGACAGTAGCCATTACCCGCCAGTCGCACAAGGTTCGCGGTTTTCGTGAAATCCCAGGTCAGGCTGGACCTTTACGCGGTCTGCATGATCTTGGCACCAAGCCCTGACACCGCCTGCGCACCGTCACCAGGGCCGTTTGTGGGTTACTCCAGTGGAGCGAGCCCGAACGGGTGGCCGGCCGGATCGATCAGCACCTTGAGGGTGCGGCCGTGCTGGTAGCCGGCCTCGGTCGCGCCGAGCGCGAGGGCCTTCGCGGTGGACTCCTCCAGGTCGTCCACGTAGAAGTCGAGGTGGAAGTGCTTGCTGCCGTCCGGCTCGGTCCACGGCTCCGGCCGGTAGCCCGCCACCCGCCCGAAGCCCAGCGGGCTGCCGCCCTCCGGGTTGTCCAGGATCGCGAAGTTCTCGTCCACGTGCCGGGTCTCCCAGCCCAGCAGCTCGCCGTAGAACGAGGCCAGCGCGACCGGGTCGGCGCAGTCGATGGTGACCATGGCGAGCCGGGCGAAGCCGGTGTCGCCCTGCGGGGACTGCCCGGGCGTTGTGGACGGCTCGAACGGCGGGGGCGGCGGGTACGGCACGTACGGCCCGGACTGCTCGGCGGCGAGATCGGACATGTCTGGTCGGCCCTTCCGGGAGTCGGGAGAACGATCACCCATGACCAATATGGCACCGGGCCGATCTTCCGGCACGGCGGAACCCGTTTTTCCTTAGCGAGAGTAATGACGTAAGCTAAAGAGATGCCCGAGATGTCCGAGCAGGACCTCGCAGCGATCTCACAGCTGCGGTCGTCCACGATGCGCCTCTCCCGACGACTCAAGCACCAGCGGGTGGAGGAGTCGCTCAGTCCCACCGAGATGGGGGTGCTGGGCACCCTCGCCCGGTGCGGGAAGGCGACGCCGGGTGAGCTCGCCCGGAAGGAGCACGTGCAGCCTCCTTCGATGACCAGGATCGTCGCGATGCTGGAGGAGAAGGGGCTGGTGCGGCGCGAGCCGCACCCCGAGGACCGCCGACAGGTGGTCGTCAGCAGCACCGAGCAGGCCGAGGCGATCCTCGCGGAGAGCCGTCGGCGCCGAAACGTCTGGCTCGCCGAGCTCGCCCAGGGGCTCGACGACGAGGAGTGGGCCGTCCTCCGGGAGGCCGCGCCCGTGCTCTACAAGCTCGCACACCTCTAGGCACACCGAACCCGGCCCAGCCGACCGGGAGAAGAAGGAGCCCGCATCACCGCAGGACCGACCACAGTGACCAGGAGCGCGACGGCCCCCGCCAGGGCCGTCGCGCACGAGGGGAGACACCCGTGACACCGCCGGCCGCAGCCAGCGCCGCCATCCGTACCGACGACCCGACCACCGACCCCGCCGCGGAGAGCACCGCGGCCGCCGACGCCCAGGCCCCCGCCCCCAGCGGACTGCCCGGCAGCGGCGACGACGACCCCGACGAACGCACCGCGGCGGACTCCGCCGCTCAGGGCCGAACCCATTCGTCCCGCCCGTCGCCCGCCACCACCCTTTCGGCGACGATCCCCCAGCCTCCGGCCGGGGGGACCCCCATCGCTCGGCCCCTCCCATCCCCGACCGGCGCCGAGTTCACCCGCCCCCGGGGGATGTTCTCCTCCCTGCGCGTTCGCAACTACCGCTACTACTTCGCCGGCCAGGTGGTGTCCAACACCGGCACCTGGATGCAGCGGATCGCCCAGGACTGGCTGGTGCTGAGCCTCACCGGCAGCCCGCTCGCGGTCGGCATCACCACCGCCATGCAGTTCCTGCCGATGCTGCTGCTCGGCCTGTTCGGCGGAGTGCTCGCCGACCGGATGCCCAAGCGCCGGCTGCTGATCTACACCCAGGGCACCATGGGCCTGCTCGCCGCGGGCCTGGCCGCCCTGACCGTCGGCGACGTCGTGACGCCGTACTACGTGTACGCCTTCGCGCTGCTGCTCGGCCTGGTCACCGTGGTCGACAACCCGACCCGGCAGGCCTTCGTCTCCGAGATGGTCGGGCCCAAGGACCTCGCCAACGCCGTCAGCCTGAACGCCGCCAACTTCCAGACCGCCCGCCTGGTCGGCCCCGCCGTCGCGGGCCTGCTGATCGCCGCGGTCGGCAGCGGCTGGGCGTTCGCCGTCAACGCGCTGTCCTTCGCCGCCGTGATCGGCGGGCTGCTCGCCATGCGGGAGGGCGAACTGCGCCCGACCGAGCCGATCGCCCGCGAGAAGGGCCAGCTGCGCGAGGGCCTGCGGTACGTGAAGGAGCGGCCCGAGCTGCTCTGGCCGATGGTGCTGGCCGGGTTCATCGGCACCTTCGGGTTCAACTTCCCGACGCTGCTGTCCGGCTTCGCGTACGACACCTTCAAGGTGGGCGCCGGGCAGTACGGCCTGCTGAACACCGCGATGGCGGTCGGCTCGCTGGCCGGTGCGCTGCTCGCCGCCCGCCGGGGCGCGCCCCGGCTGCGCCGGCTGGTCGGCGCGGCGCTGGCCTTCGGCACGCTCGAGGTGGTCGCGGCCTTCGCGCCCGACTACTGGACCTTCGCGCTGCTGCTGACGCTGATCGGGGTGTTCGGGCTGAGCTTCAACACCTCGGTCAACTCCGCCCTGCAGCTGGCCACCGACCCCGAGGTGCGCGGTCGGGTGATGGGCCTGCTGGTGCTGGTCTTCACCGGCGGCACGCCGATCGGCGCCCCGGTCGTCGGCTGGGTCACCGCCTCGTACGGACCCCGGCCGGGCCTGCTGGCCTGCGGCGCGGTGTCCGCGCTGGCGGCCGCCGCGGTCGGCCTGGTGCTGGCGCGCAGCGCGGACCTGCGGGTGCGGTTCGACCTGCACCCCGGCCGCGGCGGGCGGGTGGTGGCCGTCGTGCCGCGCACCGCTCCGAGGGGCAAGTCCGAGCTCGTCCCCGCCTGCTGATGATCCGTCAGGAAACCCCGGAGGCCTGCGGCTTCCGGGGTTTCCCGGCGTTCGTCAGAGCCGGATCTCGAGCACCTGGCCGGGCCAGATGCCGGTCGGCTGCTCGACCTCGAAGCCCACGGTCTCGGTGAAGCCGAGCGCCCGGTACTGGCCGACCAGCTTGCGGTCGGCGCCGGCGTAGCAGTCCACCCGCAGCAGGCCGATGCCGCGCCGGCGGGCCTCCTCGATCGCGTCGGCGATCAGCGCGGCACCGATGCCGGAGCCCTTGCGGCTGCGGTCGGTGACCAGGTGGCGGACGTAGAGTTCGCGCTCGTCCACCAGGGGGATGTACTTGCCGGGCTCCTCGGCCAGCACGCAGCAGCCGACCGTGCGGCCCTCGTCGTCCACCGCGAGGCGGATCAGGAACGGCTCGGCGGCGTACTGCTCGATGTGCTCCACCCGGGCCGGGTTGGTGGAGAACGGCTGGTCGCCCCACTGGCCGGTGCGCCCCTGGGCGGTCAGCCAGGTGATGGCGCCGTCGAGCATGGACAGGATGTCGGGGACGTCCGCGAGGCCCCCGGTGCGGATCTTCATGGAGATCCGTTCTACCCCAAACGGCCGATCGCGGGAAGATTGGCTCATGAGGTTGTTCGTGGCGGTGCTCCCGCCGGTCGCGGCGTTGCAGGGACTCTCCGACGCGGTCGCGCCGGTGCGCGGGCTGCCCGGGGCGGACCGGCTGCGCTGGACCACCGTCGAGGGCTGGCACCTCACGCTGGCCTTCCTCGGTCAGGTGCAGCCCGAGCGGCTGCCCGAGCTGGAGGCCGGCCTGGCCGCCGTCGCCGAGGTGCACCCGGTGCACCGGCTGCGGATCGCGGGCGCCGGCCGGTTCGGCGACCGGGTGCTCTGGGTCGGGATCGAGGGGCAGACGTGGGCGTTGCGCCGGCTCGCCGAGTCCGTCGCCGAGGCCACCGCAGACCTGACCGGGGAGACCGACGCCTTCGGCTTCCACCCGCACCTCACCCTGGCCCGGGCCGGCTCCCACCACGGCCACCGGCGGGCCGTCCAGCGGGTCGCGGCGGCCGAGCTGGAGGCGCTGGCGGCGGCGCTGGCGGACTACCGGGGGCCGGAGTGGGAGGCCGCCGAGCTGCACCTGATGAAGAGCGACCTGGACGGCGGCTTCGCCCACTACGAGTCGCTGCGCTCCTGGGCGCTGGCCGACTGGAGCTGAGGCCCTCCGATCCGGGACGGTGTGAGCCGGAGGTACGCTCGTTGACCGTGGATCCCAAGACTCGTATGCGCATCGTCTCCGGCACCCTGGTGCTGCTGCTGGTCGTCGTGCTGATCAGCTCACTGGTCAACCGGTAAGGCCGGGCAGACGCAAGGGCCACCGCCCGCAGGCGGTGGCCCTCAGCTGTGCTCAGCTGCGTTCAGCTGGCCGTTCGCGCGAGGTCAGAGCTGCTCGACCACGTAGTCGATGCACCGGGTGAGCGCCTCGACGTCCGCCGGGTCGATCGCCGGGAACATCGCGATGCGCAACTGGTTGCGGCCCAGCTTGCGGTACGGCTCGGTGTCCACGATGCCGTTGGCACGCAGTGCCTTGGCGACCGCGGCGGCGTCCACCGACTCGTCGAAGTCGATGGTGCCGACCACCTGGGAGCGCTCGGCCGGGTTCGCCACGAACGGGTTGGCGAAGGAGGACTTCTCGGCCCAGGCGTACAGCCGGGACGAGGAATCGGCCGTACGGGCGACGGCCCAGTCCAGCCCGCCGTTGCCGTTCAGCCACTCCAGCTGGTCGGCCAGCAGGAACAGGGTGGCGATCGACGGGGTGTTGTACGTCTGGTCCTTCGACGAGTTGTCGATGGCCGTCGGCAGCGAGAAGAACGGCGGGATGTACCGGCCGGAGCCGGCGATCTCGGCGGCGCGCTCCAGGGCGGCCGGGGAGAAGGCGGCCAGCCACAGGCCGCCCTCGGAGGCGAAGGACTTCTGCGGGGCGAAGTAGTAGACGTCGGTCTCGGTGATGTCGACCGGCAGGCCGCCGGCGCCCGAGGTGGCGTCCACCAGCACCAGCGAGCCCTCGTCGGCGCCGGCCGGGCGCCGGATCGGCATCGCGACGCCGGTCGAGGTCTCGTTGTGGGTGAGGCCGTAGACGTCCACGCCCGCCTCGGCGACCGGCAGCGGGTGGGTGCCCGGGGCGGTCTTGATCACGGTCGGCTCGGCCAGCCACGGGGCGGCCTTGACCGAGGAGGCGAACTTCGAGGAGAACTCGCCGAAGTCCAGGTGCTGGGACTTCTCCCGCACCAGGCCGAAGGCGGCGATGTCCCAGAAGGCGGTGGAGCCGCCGTTGCCGAGGACGACTTCGTAGCCCTCCGGCAGCGAGAAGAGGCTGCTCACGCCCTCGCGCACGCGCTTGACCAGGTTCTTGACCGGGGCCTGGCGGTGCGAGGTGCCGAGCAGCGAGGTCTGGGTGGCGGCGAGGGCACTCAGGGCCTCGGGGCGCACCTTGGACGGTCCGCAGCCGAAACGGCCGTCTGCGGGCTTGATGTCAGCGGGGATCTGGATCTGAGCCACGCGCGCAGCCTACCGGCCAAGGGCCCGTCCGGGGTACGGTCGTCCGCCCGCTGAGACTGTGATCTCGGCTGCCGCCGGACGCCGACAGCGGGCCCGGCCGGAGCCGGACCCGCTGGTCAGAGGGCGTTTCAGGAGCGGAAGCCCAGTGCGCTCAGCGCGCTCAGTGCGCGATGGCGTCCCAGCCCTCGATCTCCTCGGGTCGGCGCGGGCCGGGGCCGATGTAGCGCGCGGAGGGGCGCACGAGGCGACCGGTGCGCTTCTGCTCGAGGATGTGCGCCGACCAGCCCGCGGTGCGCGCGCAGGTGAACATCGAGGTGAACATGTGCGCCGGGACCTCGGCGAAGTCCAGCATGATCGCGGCCCAGAACTCGACGTTGGTGGCGAGCACCCGGTCGGGGCGGCGGGCGTGCAGCTCCTCCAGCGCGGCCTTCTCCAGCGCCTCGGCGACCTCGAAGCGCGGCGCGCCGAGCTCCTTGGCGGTGCGGCGCAGCACCCGGGCGCGCGGGTCCTCGGCGCGGTAGACGCGGTGCCCGAAGCCCATCAGGCGCTCGCCCTTGTCCAGCGCGTTCCTGACCCACTTGACGGCGTCGCCGGTGCGCTCGATCTCCTCGATCATGCCGAGCACGCGGGAGGGGGCGCCGCCGTGCAGCGGGCCGGACATCGCGCCGACCGCGCCGGAGAGCGCGGCCGCGACGTCGGCGCCGGTGGAGGCGATGACCCGGGCGGTGAAGGTGGAGGCGTTCATGCCGTGCTCGGCGGCCGAGGTCCAGTAGGCGTCGACGGCCTTGACGTGCTTCGGGTCCGGCTCGCCGCGCCAGCGGATCATGAACCGCTCGACGACCGTCTCGGCCTTGTCGATCTCGCTCTGCGGGACCATCGGCAGGCCCTGGCCGCGGGCGGACTGGGCGACGTAGGACAGCGCCATCACGGCGGCCCGGGCGAGGTCGTCGCGGGCCTGCTCGGCGGAGATGTCGAGCAGCGGCTTGAGGCCCCAGACCGGGGCGAGCATGGCGAGCGCGGACTGGACGTCGACCCGGATGTCGCCGGAGTGCACCGGGATCGGGAAGGGCTCGGCGGCCGGCAGGCCGGGGTTGAACTTGCCGTCCACCAGCAGGCCCCAGACGTGGCCGAAGGAGACGTGGCCGACCAGGTCGTCGATGTCGACACCGCGGTACCGCAGGGCGCCGCCTTCACGGTCGGGTTCGGCGATCTCGCTCTCGAACGCGACGACTCCCTCAAGCCCGGGTACGAAATCGGACATGCGACGGCTCCTTCAGTTCTGCGATCGGCGCTCCGCCGTGGTGGGGAGGCGCGCCAGTGACCGAATCGTGGTTGGCACTCGGTGCCAGAGTGACAGGCACGGGGTGCATTGCGCCATACACCACCGCGGTGATGTTTCCCGTAGGACCGCTTGACCTTTCCGCCGAGGGGTCGGTCGTGCCCGGGGGATTCCCGGAACCAAACGCCCGGTTCCGGACAATTCCCCGTACGGCGGGCGGCCAAGCGGTGGCGAGTCACCATAACTCCGACCGGGGTTTGTCCGGAGGTAGCGGTGCCGGTTGCTTGTCGTACGGGATGATGTTGGCGTGCAGACCCCGGAACGCGCCCAGTCGACGCCCCTGAGCCCCGCCATCCGGACCCTGGCCGACGCGGCCAGCCCCGGTCCGGACCTCACCGTGATGCGCAAGCACTACACCCACGAGGGTCTGACCGAGGAGCAACTCGCGCCCGAGCCGATCGGCCAGTTCACCCGCTGGTTCCTGGAGGCGGACGGCGCCGGCGTGGTGGAACCCAACGCCATGGTGCTCTCCACCGCCGACGCCCAGGGCCGGCCCAGCTCGCGCACCGTGCTGCTCAAGGGCTACGACGCGCGGGGCTTCGTGTTCTTCACCAACTACGGCTCCCGCAAGGGCTCCGAGCTCGCCGCCAACCCGTACGCCGGGCTGCTCTTCCCGTGGATCGCGCTGGCCCGCCAGGTGATCGTCCAGGGCCGGGTCGAGAAGGTCGGCCGGGACGAGACCGCCGCCTACTTCCGCACCCGCCCGCACGGCTCCCAGCTCGGCGCCTGGGCCAGCGAGCAGTCCAGCCCGGTCAGCGGCCGCGAGGTCCTCGAACAGCGCTACGCCGACCTGGAGCGCCGCTACCCCGAGGGCGAGGGCGTCCCCGTCCCGCCGTTCTGGGGCGGCTACCGGGTCGTCCCGGAGAGCGTGGAGTTCTGGCAGGGGCGCGAGAACCGGCTGCACGACCGGCTGCGCTACCTCGCCGACCCGGCCGACCCGACCGGCTGGCGGGTGGAACGGCTCTGCCCGTGACCGCCGGGCTGCTCCGTCCGTACCGCGTCCGGGCGCGGCGAGTACACGGAACTGACGCAGCGTCACCGATTTGTGTAGGATGTGCGCGTCGCGGACCTGGGTCGATCGTTCTTCCGGCCGGCAGCCCGCTGTGCCGGCACGATCGAGTGAGGGACTGATGGGCGTCACCGGTGCGGAAACCGCCGCTGGACTCGGCTCTGACCTGGTCGACGTCACCGCCCTGCCGCTCGACGAACTCGACGCCCTGCCCGACACCGTCCTCGGCGACCTGCTGCGCCGGGTCGTGGCGGACGCCGTGACCCCCGGCGCGGAGCCGCTCGCCGCCTTCCAGTCGGCGCTCGAACTCCGCTGACTCGAACCCCGCTGACCGGCCGCTGACCGTCGGCTAAACCTCCGAAGGTCGGGAAATATCACCAACTCCCCACCCCACTGGTGCAGTTCACGACATGCTGGGTAGGAGACCAGCGCCGTCACGGCACCGTCAGGGTCGGGGGGAACAGGTGAGTGAACGGGAACAGCAGCGGCCGTACTTCTTCTTCAGCTACGCGCGTCGGGACTTCGAGGCGGGGGACGCCTTCGTCGACCAGTTCTTCAACGACCTGCGGGACGAACTCGGCCGCGTCCTCGGACCGGCCGTCCAGGCCGACGAACTCGCCTTCCGGGACACCGAACGGCTGCGCCTGGGCGACGAGTGGGCCGAGAAGCTGGCCCTGATGCTCGGCCGCAGCCGCACCATGGTCGCGCTCTACTCCCCGGCCTACTTCGCCAGCCTGTACTGCGGCAAGGAGTGGACGGCCTTCCGCGGCCGGGTCCGGCGCCACCACGAGGAGACCGCGGAACTGGTCTCCGCGCTGATCCCGGTGCTCTGGGAGCCGGTCGCCCCCGCCGACCTGGTCACCGAGGTCACCAAGATCCAGTGGGCCCAGCCCGACATGGGGGACGCCTACGCCCGGCACGGCCTGCGCGCCCTGCTGCGCACCGCCCAGCAGGACGCCTACCGGCAGGTCGTCCGGGTGGTCGCCGGACGGATCCGGGACGCGGCCGTGCGGCGGCTCGCCGAACTGCCCGAGTTCGACCTCGACGCCGTCCGCGGCTACTTCCCCGGACCGGCCGCGCCGGCGCCCGCCACCGAACCCGGCATGGTGCGGCTGTTCATCGCGGCCGGCCGGGCCTCGGAGGCCGCCGCCGAGGGCGGCTCCTACGCGGGCGGCTGGTACGGCGCCAGGCCCTGGCACTGGGCGCCGTTCTACCCGCCCGCCCAGCCGTCACTGGCCGCCCGCGCCCAGCAGGTGATCACCAACGCCGGGCACACCACCACGCTGGAGGAGATCGACGCCGGGCTCGGCGAGAAACTCGACCAGGCCCGCGAGGACAGCCAGGTCAGCGTGTTGCTGGTGGACCCCTGGGCGGCCGACAGCGAGCGCTACCGGGCCGCCCTGCGCGCGTACGACGACCAGAACCACCCGGTCACCGGAGTGGTGGTGCCGATCGGCGGCAACGACCCGGACGGGGAGCGCGAAGCGCCGTGGGTCGGCGTGCGCGGCGTGTTCCGTCGCAACTGGTTGCGCCGGCGTGACCCGGAGCACCTGTTCCGCGTGAAAGTGAACCGGGAGAGCTTCGACAGCGACCTCGCCATCATGGTGACGGTCGCTCAGAACAAGCTCATGGACGACAACCTGGATTGGGGGGACGATGGCGGCGACGCCTTCGGCTTCGGCCCGGGCGGCGGCCCTGACATGCCCGGGCTGACCATCCCGGCCGGCCCGCCCGGCCCCTCCGGTCCGCCGCGGAGCCCGTCCGCGCGCCGAGATCCCGAACCGACACCGAAGGACGTGCCCGGCCAGCGCCCGGGCGGCCACGACGGCTCTGTCCCGCTGAGGGGAGACGGACGATGAGCACTGAGCCCGGCACGGAGCCTGGACGCGGCGAACCGGGTTCGGTCGTCACGTTCTACTCGTTCAAGGGCGGCACCGGCCGGACCATGGCACTCGCCAACGTCGGCTGGATCCTCGCCAGCCGGGGCCTGCGCGTCCTGGTCGTCGACTGGGACCTGGAGGCGCCCGGCCTCCACCGCTACTACCACCCGCTCCTGGTCGACCCCGAACTCCACTCCACCGACGGGCTGATCGACCTGCTGCGCTCCTACGTCAAGCAGGCGCTGCCCTCCGCCGCCGGACCGACCGGCCGCTCCCCGGCCGCCTGGCTGGACGAACCCGGCCGCCTCGACGGCTACATCTGCGGCCTCGCCCTCGACCTGCCCGCCGGCGGCCGGCTCGACTTCCTGCCCGCCGGCCGGCAGAACGCCGCCTACGCGGCCGCCGTCACCAGCTTCAACTGGCGCAGCTTCTACCACGGTCGGGACATCCGCGGCGGCGAGTTCCTGCGCGAACTGCGCGAACGCTGGGCCCGCAGCTACGACTACGTGCTCATCGACAGCCGCACCGGCGTCAGCGACACCTCCGGCATCTGCACCGTGCTGATGCCCGACACCGTGGTCGACTGCTTCACCTTCAGCGCCCAGAACATCCGCGGCGGCGTCGACGCCGCCCGGGCCATCGCCGAGGCCGAGGAGCGGGCCATCCGCGTCCTGCCGGTGCCGATGCGGGTCGAGGACGCCGAGCAGGAACGCCTCGAAGCCGGCCGGGACTTCGCCCGCGAGGCCTTCGCCCCCTACCTCGGCCGCTGGCTGCCCGGCGACCGCCGGGCCGCCTACTGGGCCGACGTCGAGGTGCCGTACAAGCCCTTCTACGCCTACGAGGAGGTCCCGGCCACCGTCGCCGACCGGCCGCAGGAGGCGCGCAGCCTGCTCAACGCCTTCGAGCGGCTGGCCGAGTGGATCACCGACGGGCGGGTCCGCTCGCTGCGCCCGCTCAGCTCCGAGGCCCGCCGCCGGCTGTACGGCGCCTACCTGCGCTCCGCCCGCGCCGTCCCCCGCCAGGTCTTCGTCAGCTACGCCCCCGAGGACCGGATGTGGGCCGAGTGGGCGGCCGGCACCCTCACCCGCTTCGGCTACCAGACCTCCCTGCACAACGCCGCCGAGCCGCACGGCGGCCAGCGGCCGCCCGAGGTCGCCGGGCCGCTCGACGGCCAGGGCCGGCTGCTCGCGCTGCTCTCGCCCGAGTACACCGCGCTGCCCCGCGCCGCCGAGGTCTGGCAGGCCCTCCAGGGCCGCGAACTGCCCTCCGGCGCCTCCGCGTTGGTCGCCATGCGGCTTCAGGACTCGGACGAGCCGGTGCCCCGCCCGTTCATCGGCCAGGCGGTGCCCGACCTGGTCCGCTCCTCCGCGACCGGCGCCGAGGCCCAGCTGTACGGCGAACTCGGCCCGCCGCCCGGCAGCAACCGCCAGTTCGACTCCGACAGCGGCGAGTTCCTCGCCCCGGCGCGCTTCCCCGGCACCGCCCCGCAGGTCCAGGAGGCACCCTCGCGCAACGCCGCCTTCATCGGCCGCGGCAAACTGCTCGAACTGCTCCGCAACCGCTTCACCGGCGGCCCCGCCGCCGTCCTCAGCCAGGTCCTCTACGGCTTCGGCGGCGCCGGCAAGTCCCAGATCGCCGCCGAGTACGCGCACCGCTTCAAGTCCGCCTACGACGTCATCTGGTGGGTGCCCGCCGAGGAACCCGCCAACATCCCGCAGAAACTCGCCGAACTCGCCCCCCGGCTCGGCGTCCCCACCAGCGACGACGTCGCCCACACCGCCGCCGCCGTGCTCGACGCGCTGCGCCGCGGCCACCCGTACCGCCGCTGGCTGCTGGTCTTCGACAACGCCGGCACCCCCGAGGAACTCGCCCCCTGGCAGCCCGGCGAATCCTCCGGCGGGCACGTGCTGATCACCTCGCGCAACCAGGGCTGGGCCCGGCACGCCGGCCTGGTCGAGGTCGACGTCTTCCTGCGCGAGGAGAGCATCCGGCTGCTGCGCCGCTTCAACGGCGGCCTCTCCCCGGAGGACGCCGACCAGGTCGCCCACCGCCTCGGCGACCTCCCGCTCGCCGTCGGCCAGGCCGCCGTCTGGCTGCAGGAGACGTCGATGCCGATCGCCACCTACCTCGAACTGCTCGACGACGAGCTCACCGAGATGCTCGAACGCACCCGGCTGCGCCCCGCCGAGTACCCCCACTCCGCCGCCGCCACCTGGCGCATCTCGGTCGAGGAACTGCGCCGGATGAACGCCCCGGCCGCCCAGATCCTGGAGATCTGCGCCTTCTTCGGCCCGGACGCCATCCCGATGCGGCTGCTCTACAGCCGGGCCGTCACCCGCGCCCTGCGGCTGCCCCCGCGCGCGCCCCGCGACAAGCTCGCGATCGGCGAGTTCCTGCGCGCCATCAACCGGTTCGGACTCGCCCGCACCGACCAGAGCAGCGAGACCATCACCGTGCACCGGCTGGTCCAGGCCGTGCTCCGGGACCAGGTCGAGGAGGGGCGGCAGGCCGAGCTGCGCGCCGTCGTGCACGCGGCCCTGGCCACCGCCAACCCCGGCGACCCGGACATCCCCGCCAACTGGGCCGAGTACGCCGAACTCCTGCCCCACCTCTGGCCGTCCGGCGCGCTCGACAGCGCCGACGAGGACGTCCGGCAGTGGATCATCGACTCGGTCCGCTACCAGTGGAAGCGCAGCCTGCACGAGTCCGGCCGGGAACTGGCCGAGCGGACCATCGCGCACTGGCGCGAGGACGGATACGGCGGGCCCGACTTCGACGTCGACAACGACGCCCAGACGCTCATGCTGCGCACCCAGCTGAGCAACATCCGCCGCTCCCAGGGCGCCCTCCAGGAGGCGTACGAGATGGACCGGGACATCCTGGAGCGGTTCACCGCGACCCTGGGCCCGGAACACTCCCACACCCTCGCCGTCGCCAACAGCCTCGGCGCCGACCTGCGCTTCCTCGGCCGCTACGACGAGGCCCGGGCACTCGACCGCCGGACCCTGGACGCCGCCCGGCGCACCCTCGGACCGGACCACCCGCGCACCCTGATGATCACCAACAACCTCGCCGTCTCCGACTACCTGGCCGGCGACCGCCGCGCCGCCCTGGAACGGCACCGCAGCAACTACCTCCAGCAGCGCGACGCCCTCGGCGCGCACAGCCTCTACGCGCTGTCCTCCGCCTCCAACTACGCCCGCGACCTGCGCGAGACCGGGCGGCTGCGGGAGGCGCTGGACCTGCTGGAGGAGACCGTCCGGATCTACCAGCAGACCATCGGCGACAACCACACCGACACCCTGCGCGCCCGCAAGAACCTCGCCGTGGCGCTGCGCCGGGCCGGGCGCTACCACGAGGCCCTGGAGATCGACGAGGACATCTACCAGCGCTACCTGGACATCAACGGCCCCGAGCACCCCGACACCCTGGCCGCCGCCACCAACCTGGCCAGCGACCTCAACGCGCTCGGCGACACCGACCGGGCCATCCCGCTGGCCGAACGGGCGCTCGCGCGCTACCGCGACTACCTGGGCGAGGACCACCCGGTCACGCTGGCCGGCGCCAACAACCTCTCGGTCTACCTGCGGCTGGCCGGGCGGGTCGCGGAGGCCCGGGAACTGTCCGGGCGCACGTTGGCGCAGTTCCGGACCGTCCTCGGCGCGCGCCACCTCTACATCCCGATCGCGATGATGAACCACGCGAACGACCTCGCGCTGGCCGGCGAGACCCGGGCCGCGCTCGCCCTGGAACAGGAGGCGGCGCCGCTGATGACCGACGTGCTCGGCCCGGACCACTACGACTCCATCGGCATCACCTCCAACCTGGCGCTGAGCCTGGCGGCGGTCGGGGAGGGCGAGCGGGCCGCCGAACTGCGGGCGGACTGCATCCGGCGGGCCCGGGTGACGCTGGGGGAGGAGCACCCGACCACGGTCGCGGTGAAGGCGGGGACGAGGCTCGACTCGGACGTGGAGCCCCCGCACGTGTGACGGGCGGTCAGCGAACTCGCCGGGCGGTGCTAGGTTCACGCGCATGGTGCCGTTCCGGCAGTTCCTGCTGAAGATCCACAGCCGTTGCAACCTGGCCTGCGACTACTGCTACATGTACGAGGGCGCCGACCAGAGCTGGCGCGACCGGCCCCGCCGGATGGAGCTGGCGACCGTGCGCCGCACCGCTCGGCGGATCGCCGAGCACGCGGCCGAGCAGGGGCTGGACGAGGTCTCCGTGGTGCTGCACGGCGGCGAGCCGCTGCTCGTCGGACCGGTCCACCTGGACGCGCTGCTGGCCGAGTTGGCTCGGATCGCCGACGTCGGGCCGCGGGTGCGGTTCAGCCTGCAGACCAACGGGCTGCGGCTGCTGGACCAGCCCGCGCTGCTCGACGTGCTGCACCGCCACCGGGTCGGCGTGGCGGTCTCGCTGGACGGCACCCGGGCCGACCACGACCGGCACCGGCGGCTGCCCTCCGGAGGGGGCAGCTGGGAGCGGACCGCGGCGGCGGTGCGGCTGCTCGGCTCGGACCGGCACCGGGAGCTGTTCGCCGGCCTGCTGTGCGTCGTCGACCTGGCCGCCGACCCGGTCGCCACCTACGAGGCGCTGCTGGAGTTCGCGCCGCCCCGGCTCGACCTGCTGCTGCCGCACGCCACCTGGCAGGAGCCGCCGGCGGGCGTCCGGCGGTCGGTGCCGGTCGCGCCCCCCTCGGGCGTCGACTCCGCGCCGTACGGGGAGTGGCTGATCGCAGCCTTCGACCGCTGGTACGACGCGCCGTACCGGGAGACCGGGGTGCGGCTGTTCGAGGAGCTGTCCGTGCTGCTGCTCGGCGGGCGGGCGGCCAGCGAGGCGGTCGGGCTGGCGCCGGTGGACCTGGTGGTGGTCGAGGCGGACGGCACTCTCGAACAGGCCGACAGCCTCAAGGTGACGTACGACGGGGCCGCCGGGACGGGGCTGGACGTGTGGCGGCACGGCTTCACGGAGGCGGCCGCGCACCCGGGGTTCCGGGCCCGCCAGCGGGGCCTCGCCGGGCTCGGGGCGGTGTGCGGGGCGTGCCCGCTGGTCCGGGTCTGCGGCGGAGGGCTCTACGCCCACCGCTACGCGGGCGACGGGTTCGCTCACCCGTCCGTGTACTGCGCGGACATGGATCGGCTGATCCGGCACATCGCGGGGCGGCTGCGGGCCGGGGTGGCGGAGCTGACCGGGGCGGGGCAGGGGCGGTAGGGCCGTCCGGTGGGTCCGGGCGGATGGGGCCGTGGCAGGGGGGGGCGTCGGGGGGCGTCAGGGCTGCGCTCACCCGTCCGGGTCATGGGCGGGTCGGGACCGGCTGAGCCGGCGCCGGGCGGGGAGACTGCGGGCGGACCGGGCGGATGGTTCGGCCGGTCAGTTCAGCATTTTCAGAATTTTCGGGACTTTCGGGACTTTCAGCGCTTTCAGGATGTTCGGGCTTTTCGGGAGAGAGGACGGACCGGTGACGGGTACGGGCGAGGCGGTGGCGGCCGGGGTGCCGGGCGCGCGCGGGGCGGACGGGTCTGCGACGGAGGGGAGCGGGGCGGGCGGGCTGCCCCGGCACGCCGTGGACCGGGCGACGTTCCGGGCGATCGCGGGCGCGCGCGGCGGCCCGGAGGCCGTCCGGCTGCTGCGCGCGGGCCAGTTGAGCAAGCGGGCGCTGCTGCTGCTGGCGCTGCGCCGGGCGGCTCCGCAGGACGAGGACTTCCGGGAGGCGTACGGCGAGGTGTGCGCGCTCCAGCGGAGCGACCGGGCGCGCTGGGAAGAGGTGCTGCTGCGGCCGGAGTTGGACGCCTGGGCGGCCGACTGCCTGCGGGCGCGGTCGCTCGGCTCGGCGGTGCCGCTGGACGGGCTGGGCGACTTCCTGCGGGCGGACCCCGGCCCGGTGCTCGACCTGGAGTGCGACGGGCTGCGCTGGACGCCGAGAGTGGACCACCTCGGGCCGCGCCGGGTGGACTACGGGCGGCCGCCGGTCGGGCCGCTGTCCGTCGACGAACTGCGTCGCTGGGAGGAGCAGTCGGCGGCGGCCTGGGAGATCCTGGTGCGCCGCCACCGCAGGCACGCGGCCGCGGTGGCGGCCTGCGTCACCGTGGTGGTGCCGCTGCGTCCCGCGCCCGGCGGGGAGGCGGTCAGTGCGGCCGCCCGCCGGGCGTACGGCGCGGTGGCGGCCTCGCTGCCGGGCGATCCGGTACTGCTGGCGCTGGCCCTGGTGCACGAGTTCCTGCACATCCAACTCGGTGCCCTGCTGGACCTCGTACCGCTGCACCGGCCGAACGGCCCGGCGGTCTACCACGCCCCCTGGCGGCCCGACCGGCGCCCGGCCGGTGCGCTGCTCCAGGGGACGTACGCCCACCTGGGCGTGGCGTCCTTCTGGTGCGCCGAGGCGGCCGCCGGGATGAGTGAACCGTCGCGCGCGGAACGGGAGTTCGCCTGCTGGCGGGCGCACACCCTGGCGGCGGCCGGAACCCTGCTGGAGTGCGGTGAACTCACTGCGGACGGGCGGGAGTTCACCGAGGAACTGGCGCGCGCCGTCCGCGAACTGGACGGCTGAAGGGGCTCGCCCGGCCGCCGGGAGTCCGTCGGTCGAGCAGGGCCGCGGCAGTTTCGGGAGCGCTTTTGCTCCGGTGGCGCGCACCCGGGCGAGGACCGGACGGAGGGCTCGAACGCCTGTTCCGGCCAAGGCGCTTCGGCGCGCAATGGCGAAGCGCGCGACCGCTGAACGGGTGAATTCTGGGGCCATTACGCGCTGTGGTATGGCGTCGGCTGGCTGGGCAGACCAACTTGAGGAGGCAAGGTGCCGCGCGGACTCCTCGCTGGCACTACATTGGTCGCAACCGGGTGACCTACCCGCACTCGGCAGGTCCTAACCGCGCCTAAGGAAACGAACATGACTCCGGTAACCAGCACCAGGCCGGCCGGCAACCTCACTGACACTCAGGAGACGCCGGAACGCCCGTCCCTCGCCGAGCTCGCCGCCCTGGGTGCGGAGGAACTCGCCTCCCGGCTGCAGCGCGCCCTCCCCGGCGCGGAATCCGGCCTCGTGCCGGTCGCGGCCTTCAACTCCTCGATCTGACCCGGACCGGAACACCGAACGGACCCCAGGCCGAGCTGAACCTGCCACACCCATGATGACGCGAATTCCGGTGCCACTGACGCAATTCGTGGTCAAGATGCACAGCCGGTGCGACCTCGCCTGCGACCACTGCTACGTCTACGAGCACGCGGACAGCAGCTGGCGCTCCCGCCCCAAGGTCATCGGGGACGGGATCCTGGCCAAGGCCGCCGAGCGGATCGGCGAGCATGCGGTCGCCCACCGGCTGTCCGCCGTCCGGGTCGTCCTGCACGGGGGAGAGCCCCTGCTCGCCGGCCCGGACCGGTTGCGCCGCGCCGCCGAGGCGTTCCGGGCTGCGCTGCCCCCCGGCTGCGCCCTCGATCTGCGCATCCACACCAACGGCGTGCTGCTCAGCCGCGCCTTCTGCGTGCTGTTCGCGGAGCTGGACGTCAAGGTCGGCATCTCGCTGGACGGCGACCGGGCCGCCAACGACCGTCACCGGCGCTTCGCCGACGGGCGGAGCAGCCATCCGCAGGTGCTGCGGGCGGTCGGGCTGCTGAACGAGCCCGAGTACCGGCACCTGTTCGCCGGGCTGCTGTGCACCATCGACATCGAGAACGACCCGGTGGCCGTGTACCGGGCGCTGGCCGAACTCCGACCCCCGGCCGTGGACTTCCTGCTGCCGCACGCCACGTGGGAGGAGCCGCCGAAGCGGCTGCCAGGAGGCGGGGAGGCGCCGTACGCCGACTGGCTGCTGACCGTCCACCGGCTGTGGGAGGCGGACGGGCGGCCGTTCGCCGTGCGCACCTTCGAATCCGTGCACCGCACCCAGCGGGGGCTGTCCAGTCTGACCGAGTCGCTGGGGCTGGAGCCCTCGGACCTGGCGGTGCTGGAGACGGACGGGACTTTCGAGCAGGCGGACAGCCTGAAGACCGCGTACGACGGGGCGCCCGTCACCGGGATGAACGTCTTCGCGCACAGCCTCGACGACCTCGCCCGCCACCCCGGCATCGCCGCCCGACAGTCCGGCCTGGCCGGACTGAGCGCGGCCTGCCGGGCCTGTCCGGTGGTGCGCTCCTGCGGGGGCGGGTTGTACGCCCACCGCTACCGGGCGGACACTGGCTTCGACAATCCCTCCGTCTACTGCGGTGACCTCATGACGCTCATCAACGGTATTGCGGGGAGCGGTGGTTCGGACCCCGAACGTGACTCCCGTCCGGCCGCTGTTCCGGCTCAGGGCGGGGAGCCGCTGCTGTCGGCCGCGCTCGCTCCCGCCCAACTCGACGAACTGGCCCGGGGATACGGCAGTGCCGACACCGTCGCCGCGCTCGGGCGCTCCCAACTCGCGCTGACCCGAGCCATGTTGGCCGCAGCCTGGGACGCCTCCGGGCAGGGCCGGGCGGGCGCGTGGGAGCTGCTGTCGCAGCTCGACGGCTCGGCGCCGGCGGCGGTGGACGCGGTGCTGACGCATCCGTACGCCCGGGCCTGGGCCGCGCGGCGGCTGGCCGGGGACCTGGCGGTCGGGCTCGGGCCGCTGGCCGCGCTGGCCGCCGCCGCCGCGGTGCGGGCCGGGCGGGGGGACGCGGTCGCGGTGCCGGTGCGGGGCGGGTGGCTGCACCTGCCGACGCTGGGCCGGGTCGCGGTGCCGGACGGGGAGGCGCTGGTCACCGGGCGGGCGGACGGCTTCGAGGTGCGGGCCGCCGACGGATCGGTGCGCACGACGCTGGACCAGCCGCTGCGCCGCGTCCGGCTGGCCGGGGGCTGGACGGTCGCGCTGGAGGACCTCGACCCGCTGCGGGACAGTCACGACCACCCGGTGGCCGAGCGGCTGTCGGAGGCCGAACTGCTGGGCTGGACGGGCGCGTTGCGGGAGGCCTGGGAGCTGCTCGGACGCGACCTGCCCGGGTACGCGGAGGGCATCCGGGCCGGATTGGCGACGGTGACCCCGCTGCGGCCCGGCCCGACCGGCCGGGACGTCAGCTCGGCGGCCCGGCAGGCGTACGGCGCGGTCGGCATCGCCCGGCCCGCGACGGCGCCGACGCTGGCGCTGCTGCTCGCGCACGAGTTCCAGCACGTGAAGCTGGGGGCGGTGCTGGACCTGTTCGACCTCCACGACCGGGCCGACGACCGGCTGTACTTCGCCCCCTGGCGGCCCGATCCGCGTCCGCTGGAGGGGCTGCTGCAGGGCACCTACGCGCACCTGGCGGTGACCGAGTACTGGGGCACCCGGACGGCCGCGTACGACGGTCTGGCCGGGGCGGCCGCCGGCCGGGCGCGGGCGCAGTTCGCGCTCTGGCGGCGGTACACGGCGGAGGCGGTCGAGCGGCTGGCCGAGTCGGGGGCGCTGACCGGGCTCGGGGTGCGGTTCGCGGAGGGCATGCGGGAGAGCGTCGAGCCGTGGCTCGCGGTACCGCTGCCGGCGGCGGCGGAGCGGGAGGCCGAGCGGGCGCGGCGGGAACGCGATCAACTGCGGCCGGTCGAGGCCTGATTCGGAGGATTTGGGAGTGATCTCCACTGCCGCGCTCGCCGAGCGGTTCGCCCGGCTGGGCGTCCGGCCGGGCATGGTGCTGCACGTCCAGGCCTCGCTGCGGGCGCTCGGGCCGGTCGAGGGCGGGGCGGGCGGCGTGGTCGACGCCCTGTGTGAAGTCCTGGGCGCGGACGGGACGTTGGTGGCGTACACCGCCACGCCCGAGAACTCCTCGACCTCGCGGATCCACCAGGAGGCCGTCGCCGGGCTCTCCCCGGCCGAGGCCGAGGACTACCGGGCGCGGATGCCGCGCTTCGACCCGGCGGCCACCCCGGCCTCCCCGACCATGGGGGCGCTCTCGGAGGCCGTCCGCACCCGGCCCGGCGCCCTGCGCAGCGGCCATCCGCAGACCTCCTGGGCCGCGCTCGGCCCGCTGGCGGGGGAGATCACCGCCCGGCACCCGCTCACCTCGCACCTGGGTCCGGAGTCCCCGCTCGGGCGGCTCTACGAGCTGGACGCCCGGGTGCTGATGCTCGGCGTCGACATGGCCCGCTTCACCGCCTTCCACCTCGCCGACCTGCGCCAGCCGGGCGTCCGGCTGCGCGAGTACCGCTGCATCGCGCCGGACGGCTGGACCGCCTTCCGCGCGCCCGACCTGGACGACCTGCACTTCGCCGAGCTCGGCGCCCGGGTCCTCGGTGCGGCCGCCGGGGTTTCCAGCGCCCGGATCGGTACGGCGGACTGCCGGCTGGTGCCGGTCCGGGAGGCCGTCGACCTCGCCGACGGGTTCCTGCGCTCCGGCCGTAGCTGAGCCGGGGCGACACCCGGGCGGTACTCCGCCGCAAGGACACCCGCTGCACCGGCATGCGGCGGCCGGTGAAGTGGCCGACCGCGGGTGGGGGCTCGACCCGGCGGTCGGCAACGCTCAGGGCGACAGCGTCTCGGTGCTGTTGAACGCCAGGGCCCGGCCATAGCGTTCATCCTCAGTTCATTGCAATGAGCGAGGAGGATGCCGTTGCATTCTCGGCAAGGCCGTTGCAATGATTATGGGCCGTCTAGCTGCAGTGATAGTGATTCTGCGCAACGATGCTGTTGCTAGAACATTGAACGCAACGTAGCGTTTCCTTTGTCGGAAAGCGGCGGGCCGGAGTGGCCGGCGCCGCGGAAGAGAAGGAGAGCACGATGCAGAAGTTCGCCAGCCCCGCCCCGGTCTCCGCCGTCCTGGACATCCCGGCCGGCCGCATCCAGTTCATCGCCGCGGACCGGACCGACACCGTGGTCGAGGTCCGGCCCGCCGACGCGACCAAGGGGCGCGACGTGAAGGCGGCCGAGCGGGTCGAGGTCGCCTTCGCCGACGGCGTGCTGCGGGTCCAGGCCCCGGAGGTGGCGAACCGGGTCCTCGGCAACTCCGGCTCGGTCGAGGTGACCGTCCAGCTGCCCGTCGGCTCCCGGGTCGACGCCAAGGCCGCGCTCGGCGAGTTCCGGGGCGTCGGCCGCCTCGGCGACGTCACCCTCCGGGCCGCGCAGGGCACCGTCAAGCTCGACGAGACCGCCGGCGCCCAGCTCGCGCTCCAGGACGGGGACATCGCGGTCGGCCGCCTCGGTGGCCCCGCCGAGATCCGCACCCAGAAGGGCGACCTCCGGATCGCCGAGGCCGTCAGCGGCGCCGTCAGCCTGCGCACCGAGTACGGGCAGATCGAGGTCGGCGCCGCCCGCGGGGTCTCCGCCGCCCTGGACGCCGGCACCGGCCACGGCCGGATCCACAACTCCCTGAAGAACGCCGACGGCACCCCCGGCCTGACCATCCACGCCACCACCGCTTACGGCGACATCACCGCCCGCAGCCTCTGAACCGCACCGCCCCAGCGAAGAAGGAGCGACCATGAACGCCATCGAGCAGAACGCCGCGCAGGACCGCCCCGATCTGCGGAAGGCCATCCAGGACGTCGTCGACGCCGGCTTCGCCGGCATCCAGATGCGGGTGCACGACGAGCAGGGTGAGTGGGTCGGCAGCGCCGGGGTGCACAAGCTCGGCGAGCGCGCCAAGCCGTCCACGGACGGGCAGTTCTGGGTCGGCAGCACCACCAAGACCTTCGTCGCGGCCCTGGTGCTGCACCTGGTCGCCGACGGCATGATCGAGCTGGACTCGCAAGTGGCCGAGCACCTGCCCCGGTTCGGACTGGACGAGCGGATCACCGTGCGGATGCTGCTCCAGCACACCAGCGGCATCTACAACTGCACCGGCGAGCTCGACGCGGAAGGGACGTTCGTACCCGGGCTGCCGTCCGTCGGCAAGGCGTGGGTCGAGAACCGCTTCCACCGCTACCAGCCGGACGAGCTGGTGCGGTTCGCACTGGCGAAGCCGGCGCGGTTCGAGCCGGGCACCGACCAGAGCTACTCCAACACCAACTACACGCTGGCCGTGCTGCTGGTCGAGGCGCTCGGCGGGCGCTCGTACGCCGAGGAGATGCAGCGGCGGATCCTGCGGCCGCTCGGGCTGCGGGACACCCTGGTGCCGGGCGACTCGCCGCAGATCCCCGGCCCGCACGCCCACGGCTATTACCGCTACCAGGACGGCGAGGAGTGGAAGGTCGTGGATGTCTCCCGGCAGAACCTCTCCCTGCTGACCGGCGCCGGGGACATGATCTCCACCACCCGTGACCTGCAGGTCTTCTTCGCCGCCCTGCTCGGCGGCAGGCTCCTCCCGGCCGCCCTGTTGGAGGAGATGCGGACACCCCACGGCCCGCTCGGCTACGGACTCGGCCTGTTCGTCCAGGAGTTGGGCCCGGAGAACGGCGACATCACCATCGTCCACCACAACGGCGGCGCCCCCGGCGGCTTCGGCGCACTGATGATCGGCACCCCGGACGGCCGCCGGACCCTCACCGCCGGACTGACCACCGGCGACTCGGACGCGGACCCGGCACAGGAGTTTCCGAAGGCGCTGAACGGGCTGATCAATGCGGTGTTCTGCTGAGGCCGACGGCACCGTCTCGCGTCCCCGCGCAGGAAGTCGACGTGGCCGACTTCCTGTGCGGAGGGAGCGCCGTCGACTGCGCAGAGTCCCTGGATGGATACTCTATGGAGTCGGGGGCGTGTTCGGAATCGGAGGAAACGGTGGCGCGGTATCTGCGGATGATCGGGGCTCTGGCCGTCACCGGCCTGGTGGTGGCGTCGGCGCCTGCGGCACGTCCCGGCCGAGGGGCCACAGCGGGTCGGCTATTTCGCGGAGGCGCCGCTGCCGGAAGGCGATGTCCCGCTGGCGCAGCTACCGCCGGAGACCCGGCAGGCGATCGGTTCCTCGCCGTCCAAGATCCGAACGGATACGCCGCGCGGCTACAAGCTGAGGCAGGGCGCGGCTGCCACGGACTACATCTACAACTCGGCGGACGTGTGGGCCATCGAAGCGGACTGCGGTGGCTCCGAATGCCATGCGATCCAGCAGGTGAGGCTGGGGCTGAAGGAGTACGTCTTCGGTGGTGATTCGCGCCGCTGGCGCTTGACGCTGAACTCGTCGCCGTGGTCGGGGCCGAGCGGATTCTCCGCCTCGCACTTCTACGAGTGCGGCGTCAACATCCCCGGCGCCGTCGGCAAGACGTGTTCGACCTGGAAGTCGGACGGAGCGGACGGGCCCTGCTCGGGGGCCGCGCCCTCACCGGCCGCTATCGGGCGGTGCGGCCTCGTGTTGGCAACGGCCCTGGACATCCTCCGGCTGAGGATGTCGAGACTGCTATCACGTTCGCGTTTCGGGCACCCTCTCTGTGGCGGCTCGAATTCGGCGGCCGCGTCGCCGTTCTTGAGGCCAATCACGCTCCGTGGGTGGCGCCGGGCCTCTCCTTCCCGGGCGACGGTTGGCCGTGGAGATTCGATCCTGAGCCGGCCCGGCTCGTCGTTCCCGTGCTGCCGGAACTTCCGCCCGGCCGCCCGTCGCACCATGGTGGCCGGGCGGCGGTGCAGACGGAGATGGCCGGGCCCGAGGGCACGAGCCTGCACCTGGTGATCGACAGCCGGACGGGCATGGTGCGGCGGGCCTCCGCCCCGGGGACGGCTTACGTCGAGGAGCTTTCCGATCTCGCCTTCCCCGAGACCCTGCCGGACGACCTGTTCGTCCAGCCCCACGACGACGGCAGCTCCGACCGGGCAGAGCTTCTCCGATGGGAGCGGATCCGCGAGCACTACCGGGCTCGGCCGTTGCCAGTGCCGGTCGCTTCCTGGCCGGGACCGCTCGGGCGCCCGTCGCCGATCGACGGCGATCCCGGTGCCGGGTATCTCGTCGTGGACCTCGACACCGAGTCGTCTCCGGGTGCACCGACGGCAGCCCAGCTGGTGCGCCAGCCGCTGGACGAGCCGCCGTACCTCTCCGGCTGGGCCACCGACCCGGGTCACCACCTCCAGCGGTGGCGTGATGGCCGTTGGCAGTGGACGCTGGTGCGGGCCGACAACCCGTTGACGGTCTGGCAGTTGGAGCGGGTCCGCGAGGAGTTGGCGAGTCTCCGGTAGGGGCTGGTGGGTGAGGTTCAGCCGCCGGGCTTGTAGTCGCGGTTGCCGCCGACGACGGCGCCGAAGGCCTTGCCCACCCACTGGGCGCAGTTCTTGCAGGGCGGTGCGACCTTGCCGTTCACGTCGACGGTCTTCAGCAGGTAGTACTTGGGTTTGACCCCCTTGCTGACCATCTCCGCGTAGAGGTGCGCCTCCGCGCAGTTGTGCGGCGGCCAGCCCTCCAGTTGCTCGATGTCAGCCCACGGCGGGCGCCACCCCTCACCGACGGCGGTCTCCTGGGCCTGGTCGGAGAGTTCCTTGGCCTCCAGGGTGCCCCGCTGGTCTCGAGAGAAAGTGTCGTAGCCGCTGGTCGCCGAGAACACGTCGGAGTCCTTCTTCTTCCCGCTCTTGCCGTTCTTCGGCCTGAGCGGGGTCGCCGTCGCGAACTTCGTCGAGGGCTTCTGTGCGGCGGCCTTGTCCATCTGGGCTTCGAGGGTCTTCTTGCCCTTGGCGCGCTGGAGTGCGCGGCCCACTGCGGCGTTGCCCACGGTTCGTTGGAGGGTGGCGGCGCTGGACGGGGTCAGGGTGCCGAGGTGGGTGCCGGGGGTCGTGTCGGGGCATCTGCGCGGTTGTGACCGGGACTTGGGGTGTACTGGCCTTCTGTCGTAGTCATGCGCGCCCACGAGCTTTCCCCTCCGATCGCCCGACTCCCGGGAACACCAGGGTCCGGGTTGCGCTGCGGGTGTGGGAAGGCCCGCGAGGGCAGCGTTGGCTGCCTTCGCGGGCCCGGGAGCAGTGGGGGAGCGGTTAGAACGACGTCTTGACCGGCTCGTCCACCCGGCCCACGGACTCCTGCTGGAAGCGCTGGTCGTAGGCGTGACGGATCTCCTCGACGGCGGCGCCCGCCGGCTTCGCCCTGGGGGTCGGGTACAGCAGGGTGACCAGGTAGGAGCGTTCGTGCTCGATGACGCCGAAGCGGTCCCGGTACTGGCCGCGGGCCTGCTCGACGGTGAGGCCGTCGGGGAAGCGCGGAGTGATCACCGAGTCGACGAAGGCCTGGAACTCCTGGTCCGTGACGGCGGGACCGCCGTCGGGCCGCTCGGTGCCGAAGAACAACTCGGTCCGGGCGTACGGATCGTGCGGCGCGATCGGGGTGCCCGCCGCGCCGGCGACGGGGGCGAGCGCCGCACCCGTCAGTAGTACGGCGGTGCCGGCGAGCAGCCCGGCCCAGGTTCTGGTCTCCATGATGTGAGCAACGGCCGACCGGGCTGGGGGATGCACCGGTTCAGCTGGACGGGTGATGGACGGCTATCAGCGCTGCTGCCACTCGCTCCGGGTGAGCTCGTACTCGACCTCGCCGTGTTCGGACCCGGGGATCGGATCCGGCCAGTCCTCGGTGTAGTTCCGGAGGAACGACAGGCCCGACTTCTCCATCACGCGCCGGGAGCGGGTGTTGACGGCCATGGTGTTCGCGGTGACCCGCTCGACGCCGAGGTCGGTGTAGCCCTTGTCGATCAGGGCCCGTGAGCCCTCGGTGGCGTAACCCCTGCCCCAGGCCACCCGGTTCAGCCGGTAGCCGAGCTCGACGACGGCGGGGCTGTGCTCGTCGAGGGGGCGGAACGCGAACCAGCCCAGGAAGGCCCCGGTGGCCTTCTCCTCGGCGGCCCAGAAGCCACGGGTGCCGAAACACGGGTAGTCGTGGAGGAGTCGCGGCAGGATCCGGGTTTCGATGGTCTCCCGGCTGGTCGGCTTGCCACCGTTGATGAAGCGAACGACCTCGGGGTCGTTGTCGAGCGCGAAGAGGTGGTCGGCGTCGGCTTCGGTGAACGGGCGCAGTGAGAGCCGCGTGGTCTCGAGGAAGACATGCATGTGGCGATCCTGGCTGCCGGGTGAGGGGCATGCCACTGGATATCCGCGCCCCGGCCACGGGCCGGGGCGCGGGGAGTGGTCAGGCGATGAAGTGGTCGAACTCGCCGGCCTTGGCGCCGTTGATCCAGGCGTGGAGCTTGGCGCGGGTGGTGGTGACGACGGTGGTGGGGTCGTCGGACTCGCGGAGGTGGATGCAGTCGCCGTCGGAGGCGACCGCGATCGGCCTGGAGAACCTGGACTTCACCGCCGAGACCACCCGCGAGAAGCACGGCCGCCGCAAGCGGTTCCGCCAGCTCGTCTCCGGCATCCCCACCGGCAGGCTCCGCGCCCGGCTCATCTCCATGGCCGCCGAGCTGGACCTGGTCATCGTCGCCGTGGACCCCGCCTACACCTCCCAATGGGGTGCGCAGCACTGGCAGAAGCCGCTCGCGACGCCCACCCGCAAGACCACCCGGCACGATGCCGCGAGCATCGCGATCGGGCGACGCGCCCTCGGCCACCCGATCCGGCGACGGACGGCACCGCCCCACGACGACCGGAGCGATCGTCGTGGGCATCGGACCGCCCAGGCCGGACCGGGCGTCCAGGGGCGTGAGGGAACCCGCCGCCCCGTCACGGACCGCGCACACGATGCGCGCAGCCGGCCGGAGACCACGAGAACGCGGGCGACCAGTCGGGCATCCACCACCGTTCGGGATGCACGCAGTGATCAGACCTGGGTCCAAGACTCACTCCTGATCACTTAACTGGAACGGTGTACCGGCGCAGTTCGACGATGAGGCTCATCCGCCGAGCCCGCCCAGGGGCGGACCGGTGCGGGTGAAGTCCATGGTCCAGTTGAGTTCCCAGGTGCGGCCCTCGTCGGCGGAGAACTCCTGCTCCCAGCGGGCGGTGTCCGGGCCGAGCCGGTGCCAGGTGAAGTGCACCCGGATCGGGCGGCCGTCGAGGGTGTCGTCGCCGTGGAAGTCGCCGCGCTCGCCGGTGAAGCCGCCGATCACCGGGGGGTACAGCAGACCGGTCCGGCTGTCGGACCAGTAGATCGACCACTGCTCGGTCGCGCGGTCGAACAGCCGCAGGGTAGCGCCCCGGCGGTCGAAGGTGGGGAAGACGATCTCGTCGATGTTGCCGGCGCCCTCGAAGAGCGGCCGACACACCGTGTGGCCGGGGAACTCCTCCCAGGTGCCGCCGCCGGTGAGCGGTGCGGTGAGGCGGCGGTTGGCGACGTTCCAGGAGCCGTGAAAGAAGTCGAAGTCGTTCATGCGCCGCAGGTTAGGGGCGCTCCACTGACATCCTCTGTCAGTGGAGAACGGGATACTCGACGGCATGCGCGCGAGTCGGCTGGTGAACCTGCTCCTGCTCCTCCAGAACCGCGGCCGGATGACCGCCCAGCAGCTGGCCGGGGAGCTGGAGGTCTCGGTCCGGACGGTCTACCGGGACGTCGAGGCGCTCGCCGCCGCCGGGATCCCGCTGTACGGCGAGGCCGGGCACGCGGGCGGCTACCGGCTGGTCGACGGCTACCGGACCCGCCTCACCGGGCTGACGGCCGACGAGGCGCAGGCCGCCTTCCTCGCCGCGCTCCCGGGCACCGCCGCCGAACTCGGCCTCGGCGAGGCGCTCGCCACCGCCCAGCTCAAACTCCGCGCCGCCCTCCCGGCCGAGCTGCGCGAGCACGCCGGACGGATCCAGGAGCGCTTCCTGCTCGACGCCCCCGGCTGGTACGGCGACGCCGACGAGACCCCGCACCTGGCCGCGGTCGCCACCGCCGTGTGGACCCGACGGGCGGTGGTGCTGCGCTACCGGCGCTGGCGGGCGCCGGAGGAGATCGAGCGGCGGGTGGAGCCGTACGGGCTGGTGCTCAAGGCGGGCCGCTGGTACCTGGTCGCCGGCGGGCCGTCCGGGACGCGCACCTACCGGGTCGACCAGATCGTCGAAGTCGGCGATTCGGCGGGCGAGTTCGCCGTACCGGACGGCTTCGACCTGGCTGCCCACTGGCGGACGTACCTGGAGGACTTCCGAGCCCGGCTGCACACCGGCGAGGCGCTGGTGCGGCTGACCCCGGAGGGCGCCCGCCGCCTCGGAGTGACACCCACAACGGGCGGCTGGACCCAGGCCCGGGTGCCGATCGAGTCGGTCGACCACGCCCACGGGGAGTTCCTGCGGCTCGGCGCCGACGTCGAGGTCCTGGAACCGGCCGAACTGCGCGACCGCATCGCCGCGACCGTCCGGACCCTGGCCGCCCGCTACCGGAGCTGAGGGCTCAGAGGCCGACGAAGTGGTCGAACTCGCCGTCCTTGGCGCCCAGGATCCAGGCGTTGAGCTTGACGCGCGTGGTGGTGACGACCAGCTCGGGGTTGTCGGACTCGCGGATGTAGACGAACTCGCCCTCGGAGGCGATCTCCAGGTAGTTGGCCTCGTCCTCGCTGAAGCTCGACCTCTGCCAGTCGAGCTGCTCCATGCGCTCCATGGGCTCCATGCGTACCCCTCCTGATCGTTCACAACGGCCGCAACGAGGGTACTGCTCGACGAAAGGGCGCAGCGGCATCGTTTCGGTCATGTCAATTCGTGCGAGACGTTGTGCTATTCCATTGGGGTGTCAGTCGTTCCTACACTGAGACCCCGCCGCACGGGGGCTGCGGGAACCAGGTTGCCGACGGGCCCGGGGGAGGCACGTGTGACTGACCGGGGCTGGGACGAGGACGAGGCCCGGCCGTACTTCTTCCTCTCCTACGCGCACACCCCCAAGTCCGGTGCGCGCGGTGCCGGCGACCCGAACCACTGGGTACGGCAGCTGTACCGGGACCTCTGCGAGGCGGTGCTGCAGCTCACCACCGTCCCGGCCGGGGTGCCGGTCGGGTTCATGGACGAGTCCATGCACCAGGGCGAGTTGTGGGCCGATCGGCTGTCCGAGGAACTGGCGAGCTGCCGGGTGTTCGTGCCGCTGTACTCACCCCGGTACTTCAACAGCGTTCCGTGCGGCCAGGAGTGGCACGCCTTCACCCGCCGCCCGGTGTATCCGGCGACCATCGACGCCGAGCGCACCAGCGGCATCGTCCCGGTGCTGTGGGCGCCGATGAGCCGCTACCGGCTGCCCAAGGTGGCCAGTGAACTCCAGTTCAACCACGCGGGGTTCGGGCCGGACTACGCCACCGAGGGCCTGTACGCGCTGATGAAGCTCAGCTACTTCCGGGCCGCGTACGAGCTGGCCGTGCACCGGCTGGCCGCGCGGATCGTGCAGGTCGCGGAGGAGACGGTGATCCCGGTCGGGCGCCGGCTGGACTTCAACTCGCTGCCCAGCGCCTTCAACGTGACCGCTCCGACCAAGCAGCTGCGGATCTCCGTACTCACCTACCACCAGGGCGAGTTGCCGCCCGATCGCAACCCCGACTTCTACGGCTCCCGGCGCACCGACTGGCACCCCTACCGCCCGGCCGGGTCGCCGATCGCCCAGCACGCGGTGCGCCTGGCCCGGCAGTTGGGGTTCCAGCCGACCGTGCACGAGTTCGACGACGAGGTGGAGTCGATCATCGAGGGCAACGCCGAGGCCCCCGGACTGCTGCTGCTGGACCGGTGGGCGCTGCGCGACCCGCACCGGCGCGAGCTGGTCCGCCGCTTCGACCGCTGCGACGCCACCTGGGTGAGCGTGCTGGAGCCGTGGAACAGCGACGACCCCGAGTGCGACGGCGGCGGCCGTGAACTGGTCGAGCTCAGCGACCAGACGCTGCGGATCACCCGGCGGGCCGGCCGCCCGAGCTTCCTCGGGGTGACCGGCCCGACCGGGCTGAACACCCTGGAGGACTTCGACGACGCGTTGCCCCGGGCGGCGATGAAGGCCAAGTACGCCTTCGAGGGCCGCACCAGGGCCGAACCGGAGGAGCCGCCGGCGCCCCGGCCGAGCCTGCGGGAGGCCTTCCGGCGCGGACCGGCGGCGTACGGGCCGGACGGCTTCGGCGGACACCGGCCGGAGTCCTACGGACCGGACCCCTTCGACCGCGACGACGATCCCGACGACGACGCGGACGACAACCGCGACAACCGCGACGACGACCACCGCGACGCCCGTAACGACGACCACCGCGACACCCGCGACGAACCGTGACGACGGCGATGACCCCGATATTGGGATGGCGCCCTTGGGAGGACCGAATCGATGAGTGACAACACCACCAGGAACCTCCGCGTCGGCGCCGCCGAGCTGGCCGCCGCGCGCGAGGCCGCCCGGCGGGCCGCGGAGCAGGACCGCCAGGGCCGGATCATCACCTTCTACTCCTACAAGGGCGGCACCGGCCGCACCATGGCCCTGGCCAACACCGCCTGGATCCTCGCCGCCAACGGCTTCCGGGTGCTCACCGTGGACTGGGACCTGGAGGCGCCCGGCCTCGCCAAGTTCTTCCACCCCTTCCTCGACCCGGCCTCCCTCGCCGGCACCACCGGGATGATGGACCTCATCGCCGAGTACCGCGAGGAGGCGCTGCGCCCGGTCGAGCACGCCGAGGGCTGGCACCTGGACTTCGCCCGGGTCCACCCGCACGCGCTGTCGCTGTCCTGGCCGCACTTCCCGGCCGGCGGCAGCCTGGACTTCCTCTCCGCGGGCCAGTTCAACCGTGACTACTCCGAGGCCGTCACCCACCTCGACTGGGACATCTTCTACGACCGCTTCGACGGCGGGCAGTTCTTCGACGCGCTCAAGGCCGACATGGCCAAGCGGTACGACTACGTGCTGATCGACTCCCGCACCGGCCTGTCCGACATCGCCGAGATCTGCACCGTCCAGATGCCCGACGACCTGGTGGTCTGCTTCACCCTCAGCGACCAGTCCATCGACGGCGCCTCCCGGATCGCCCAGCACATCCACGACCGCTACCGCGACCGCGGCATCCGCATCCTGCCCGTCCCGATGCGCATCGACGAGGGCGAGAAGGAGAAGGCCGACGCCGGCCGCGCCCTCGCCCGGGTCCGCTTCGACGGCCTGCCCGCGGGCCTGAGCGGCGAGGAACTCGCCGGCTACTGGGGCTCGGTGGAGATCCCGTACCGGCCGTTCTACGCCTACGAGGAGATCCTCGCGACCTTCGGCGACCAGACCGGCACCCCCACCTCGATGCTGGCCGCCTGCGAACGGCTCACCTCGATGATCACCGAGGGCCGGGTCACCGGACTGCCGCCGGTGGACGAGGAGGTGCGGCTGCGCTACGTGGACGCCTTCACCCGCCGCCGCCCCTCCGTCCCCGCGGACCTCTACCTGTCCTACGTGCCCGAGGACCGGATGTGGGCGGACTGGATCGAGTCGGTGCTGACCCGGGCCGGCTTCCGGGTGCTGCCGCGCGACCTCAGCGCCGGCACCGACCCGCGCGAGGAGACCGAGCGCGGCATCGACTCCGCCTACCGCACCGTCGCCGTGCTCTCGCCCGCCTACCAGCGCTCCCCGCAGGCCCGTGCACTGTGGGAGTCGGTGGTCAACTCCGACCCCTCCGGCACCCGGCGCCAGCTGCTGCCGGTGCGCGTCGGCGACGTCCGGCTCACCGCGCCGTTCAGCAACCGCAACCCGGTCGACCTGGTCGGCCGCGACGAGGCGCAGTCCGTGCAGAGCCTGCTGCGCGCCCTGGGCCGCGGCGACGCCCCGCTCGACGACGCCCCGAGCGGCGGCCCGCGCTTCCCCGGCAGCAAGCCCTCGGTCTGGGACGTGCCGCCGCGCAACCCCTCCTTCACCGGCCGCGCCGCCGTCCTCGAGCAGCTGCGCAACCAGCTGCGCGGCGGGATGGCGGCCGTGCTGCCCACCCCGCAGACCCTGTACGGGCTCGGCGGCGTCGGCAAGACCCAGGTCGCCCTGGAGTACGCCCACCGGTTCATGTCCGACTACGACCTGGTCTGGTGGATCGACGCCGAGCAGACCGAACTGGTGGCCCCCGCGCTCGCCGAACTCGCCCGCCGGCTCGGCCTGCGGGTCGGCGACTCGGTCACCGAGGCCGCCGAGGCCGCCCGGGAGGCGCTGCGCCGCGGCGTGCCCACCTCGCGCTGGCTGCTGATCTTCGACAACGCCGACGAGCCCGGCGAGATCCGCCGCTTCTTCCCCGGCGGCTCCGGCCACATCCTGGTCACCTCCCGCAACCAGGCCTGGACCGGGCACGCCGAGGCGCTGGAGGTCGACGTCTTCACCCGCGGCGAGAGCGTCGAGCACCTGTGCCGGCGAGCCCGCAGCCTCTCCCGGGCGGACGCCGACCGGGTCGCCGAGGCCGTCGGCGACCTGCCGCTGGCCGTCGAGGTGGCCGCCGCCTGGCTCGACACCACCGGCACCCCGGTGGACACCTACGTCACCCAGCTGCACGCCGAGGCCGCCCGCGCCCTCGCCGTCGACCACCCCACCGACTACCCGACCCCGGTCGCCGCGACCTGGAACGTGTCGATCGGACGGCTGCGCCAGCAGTCCCCGGCCGCCGTGCGGCTGCTGCAGCTGTGCGCCTTCTTCGCGCCCGAGCCGATCTCGATGAACCTCTTCTACAGCGACCAGATGATCCGGGCGCTGGTGAAGTACGACGCCGACCTCAGCGACAAGTTCATGCTCGGCAAGGTCATCCAGGCGATCGGCCGGTACGCGCTGGCCAAGGTCGACGCCGGCAGCAACAGCTTCCAGGTGCACCGGCTCGTCCAGGCGGTCATCCGGGCCGGGATGAACGACGAGGAGCAGGAGGTCGCAGTCCACGAGGTGCACCGCATCCTCACCGGCGCCCGGCCCGTCCTCGGCGACACCGACGACCCGGCCAACTGGCCCGCCTTCGACGAGATCTGGCCCCACCTGTCGCCCTCCAAGGCGCACAACTGCGACGAGGCCGACACCCGCCAGCTGCTCATCGACCGGGTCCGCTACCTGTGGAAGCGCGGCGAACTCGACCGCGCCCGCGACCTCGGCCACGCCCTGGACACCGAGTGGACCAGCAAGCTCGGCGAGGACGACCGGCAGACCCTGCTGCTGCGCTTCCAGCTCGCCAACGTGCTGCGCTCCCAGGGAAGTTACGCCGAGGCGCTGGCGCTGGACGAAGCCACCCTGGAGCGCCAGCGGGCGCTGCTGGGCGAGCACCACCCGTACACCCTGATGACGGCCGGCTCGCTCGGCGCCGACCGCCGGGCGCTCGGCCGCTTCCAGGCCGCGCTCGACCTCGACCGTGAAATCCTCGACCAGTTCCGCGAGTTGTTCGGGGACGACAACCCGCGCACCCTCTCCATGGCGAACAACCTGGCGATCGACTACCGCCTCGTCGGTGAGAGCGAGGCCGCCCGCGAACTCGACCAGGAGACCCTGGACCGGCGCACCGCCGTGCTCGGGCCCAAGCACCCGTACACCCTCATCACCAAGTCCGCCCTCGCCCGGGACCTGCGCGAACTCGGCGACTACCGCGGCTCGGCCGACCTGCTCCAGGAAGTCACCGCGGACTTCGGCGACGGGCTGGATCCGGGCCTGCCGGAGAGCCTGCGCAACGCCAAGTCACTGGCCGTCTCACTGCGCCGGATGGGCCAGCTCGCCGACGCCCGCCGGATCACCAAGGAGACCTACGAGCGCTACCTGGAACGCTACGGCGCCGACGCCCCCGACGCGCTGGCCTGTGCGCTCAACCTGGCCGCCGACCACAGTGCCTTCGGTGACAAGGAGGCCGCCCGCGACCTGTGCGCCACCGTCTACGACGGCCACCGGCGGCTGTTCGGCGACGAGCACCCGTTCACCCTGGCCTGCGCCAACAACCTCGGCATCTACCTGCGCGGCAGCGGCGACGTCCAGGGCGCCATCGACACCGGCCGGGCCACCGTCGAGGGCCTGACCCGATCCGTCGGGCCGGACCATCCGTACACCCTCAACGCGATGATCAACCTGGCCAACGCCTACGGCGACGACGGCCAGACCGGACTCGCCGAGGAGCTCGGCCGCGCCGCGTACGCGGGCCTGTGCGCGCGCTACTCCCCGCAGCACCCGGACGCGGTGGCCTGCGAGGCCAACCTGGCGGTCACCCTGCGCGCGGCCGGCCGGCACACCCAGGCCGCCGAACTGCGCGCCCGGGCGATCTCCGAGCTGATCCGGCAGTTCGGCGAGGAGCACCCCAACACGGTGTCCGCGCGCGGCTGGAAGCGGATCAACCGCGACCTGGAGCCGCAGCCGGTGTGACCGGCGCAGGGGCGGGGTAGCCTGCGGAACCATGGATACCCCGCCCCCGGTCCTGGTCACCCGACGCCCCGCACCCGGCGTCCTCGACCGGCTCACCGCCCGGTACGCCGTCACCTGCCGCGAGAGCGACCAGGGGCTGGACCGGGCCGAACTGCTCGCCGCCGTACGCGGCCGCCGGGCCGTGCTCACCACCCTGAACGACCGGGTCGACGCCGAGTTCCTGGAGGCGGCGGGCCCGCAACTGGAGATCGTCGCCAACCACGCGGTCGGCTACCACAACATCGACCTCGCGGCCTGCGCCGAACGCGGCGTGGTGGTCACCAACACCCCCGGCGTGCTCACCAACGCCACCGCCGAGACCGCCTGGGCACTGCTGCTGGCCGCCGCCCGCAGGCTCGGCGAGGGCGAGCGGCTGCTGCGCTCCGGCACGCCCTGGACCTGGGGGCCCAACTTCCTGCTCGGCCTGGAACTGGCCGGCACCCCGCTCGGCGTGCTCGGCATGGGCCGGATCGGGCAGTCGGTGGCCCGCCGGGCCCGCGCCTTCGACATGCCGGTCAGCTACCACAACCGCAGCGAACTGCCGCCCGAGCAGGCCGACGGCGCCGAGTGGAAGCCGCTGGAGGAGCTGCTCGCCACCTCCACCGTGCTGGTCGTCACCTGCCCGTGCACCGACGAGACCCGGCACCTGCTGGACGCCCGTCGGCTGGCCATGCTGCCGCCCGGGGCGGTGGTGGTCAGCATGACCGCCGGCGTGGTGGACGAGGAGGCACTGGCCGCCGCGCTCGAGTCCGGGGCGCTGTTCGCCGCCGCCGTGGACAACTTCGAGCACGAGCCGGACGTCCCGTCCGCGCTGCTCGCCCAGGAGCGCGCGGTGCTGGTCCCGCACCTGGGCAGCGCCACCGTGCGGACCCGGCAGGCGATGGGCGGCCTGGCGGTGGACAACATCCTCGCCGTGCTCGGTGGTGCCGAGCCGCTGACCCCGGTGAAGGCCTAACCCGCCGCCCAGGCCAGGGCCGTGGTCATCACCCGGAACGCCCCGAAGTGCGCGGCGCCGGGCTCCAGGAAGAGCTCGGCGCCCGGGATGTGGTCGGCCAGCCAGCGGGAGTGGTCGACCGGCGAGAACTGGTCGTCCGCGCCGTGCCACAACCAGGTCGGCACCCCGATCGACCCGAGCTCGAAGCCCCAGTCGGCGGTGAACGCCAGCACGTCGTCGATCCAGCCGTCCGCGCCGTGCCGGAACGCCTCCCGGTAGTTGCTCTGCAGCATCCGCCGCAGCCCGCTGTCCGCCACCACCTCCCGGTCGGCCGGCGAGAGTTCGGTGCGCAGCCCGTTCAGCAGCCGGACCGGGTCGTCCTTGATCTGCCGGGAGCGGAACTCCATCGCGTCGGCGATCCGGCCGTGCCCGCGCTCCGCCTCCCGGTAGGCGCGGACGTTGGACGGGGTCATCCCCGCGTACCAGTCCAGGCCGGTCGCGTTGCGCGGCGCCAGCCCCACCAGCACCGCCACCCGACTGACCCGCTCCGGCAGCAGCGCCGCGCAGGCCAGCGCGTGCGGGCCGCCGCCGGAACGGCCCAGCACGGCGAAGCCGTCCAGCCCCAACTCGTCGGCGATGGTGCGCACATCGGCCGCCGCGTGGGACACCCGGCGGCCGAACAGGCGGGTGGAATCGCCGTAGCCGGGCCGGTCGTACGAGATCAGCCGCACCCCCAGCCGGTACAGCACGGTGCTGCGCGGGTGCGGGCCGACCCGGCTGCCGGGCATGCCGTGCAGCAGGAACACCGGACGGCCGCGCGGGTCGCCGAGGGACTCGACGGCGAGGGCGCGGCCGTCCGCCGTTTTGACCATCCGTAACGCCACGCGTTCCTCCTCAGTGCTCCCGGTCGGTGGTGGTGCGCACCTCCCGGCGGGCCTGCCAGGTGGTGTGCTCGCGGGACACCGCGTCCTCGGCGTCCCGGGCCAGCCGGGCCCAGATCTCCTCGGCGTCCGTCGACTCCAGGTCCAGCCGGGTGAGTTGGAGGCGGATCAGCTCCAGCTCCTCGGCCGCCAGGCCGTACGCGGCGGCCAGCGGGCGGTACTGGCGCAGCTGCGCCCAGGCCGTCACCGAGGCGGCCACCGCCGAGACCGTGCCCAGCGCGTCGTAGGTGAACGCGCCGAGCGCCCGCAGCACCGCCAGCGCCAGGCCCAGCGCCGGCAGCAGCACGCCCAGCACGCCGGTCCAGTACCCGGCGCGGGCGCAGTAGCGGGCCTTGTCGCGGTACCAGTCGTGCTGCACCCGGATCCGCTCGTTCAGGTACACCTCGCGGCGCACCGCCAGCGGCTGCCCGCGCAGGTCCCGCATGGCCTCGGTGATCTCGACACCGGCCGCCGGCACGGCCACCGGGCCGTTCCGGAAGGCCCCCAGCACCCGGGTGAGCTGGAAGCGGTACAGCCCCTCGGCGTCCGGCAGGCTGCGCGGCGGCGGCCGGTAGGCGTCCGCCCGGACGGCGAACTTCCAGGCCAGCGTCTTCACCGACTCGGCGGCCGCCCGGCCCTCGTACCACAGGCCCTGCGGGTTCTGCCGGCTGATCACCACCGCCAGCGCCATCGCGCCCAGGTAGGCCGCGGCGGCCGACCAGGCCCACGGCTCGCCGTCGGCCGAGCCGGTCGCGGCGGCGACCAGCAGCAGCGCCAGCTCCCAGGCGGAGAGCAGCACCGAGCGGCGCTGGCCGCGCAGCGAGGCCGCGTCGGCTGCCCAGAAGAACTCGGGCAGCAGCTCCCGCTCGCTCACCCAGGCGGTCCGTCCCGCACCAGACGCCATGCTCGGCCCCCACCCGTCGCTCCGGTCCCTCCGCTCTCCTGCCCCGGGCGGCTCGCCGGTACGCCTGGCGCGGGCCCGGGTGGTCGGCAATGGCCGGGAAGGCGCGGTGGATTGTCCGGTACGTTCCGTGGCCGTCCGGGCACGTGCCGTCATGACGAGCCGTCAGTAGGTGTAGAGGACGCGCTCGGCGTTCTCGGCCATCTGCTTGGCGTTCCACTCGGTGCCCCCCGGGACGTTGCCGGAGCGGAACAGCGGCGGCGCGGGGGCGTCCCCGGCGGCGGCCCGGTCCGCCAGCCGGCCGACCGCCGAGGCGACCACGGCCTGCATCAGCGCGCTGGTGACGACGGTGGAGACCGGGCCGAAGGAGGTCTCGGCGCCCGGGTGGGTCAGCTCGCCGTCGCCGACCGCGACCTTGCTGTCCAGCACCACGTCGCAGTGGTCCTTCAGGTAGGTGCCGGACGGGTGCGCCGGGGGCACCTCGCCCGGGTAGGCCAGCGAGGTCACCCCGATCACCTTCAGCCCGCGGTCCCGGGCGTACCGGGCCAGCTCGACCGGCATCACCTGGCGGCCGGACAGCGAGATCAGGAACAGCAGGTCCCCGCTGGTCGCCGGGGTCAGGTCCAGGGTCGCGGTGGCGAGCCCGGAGACCCGCTCCAGCGCGCTGGCCAGCGGCGCGGGCATCGTCGTCACCCCGGCCATCCCGGGCACGTTCAGCAGGTTCATCGGGACCAGCCCGCCGGCCCGGTAGACCACGTCCTGGGCCGGCAGCGAGGAGTGCCCGGCGCCGAAGGTGAAGACCCGGCGGCCCTCGGCGATCGCCTCGGCCAGCAGGGCGGCCGCCGCCTCGATGCTGTCGGCCTCCTCCTCGCGGACCCGGTTCAGGTGGGCGATCGCGGCGTCGAAGTACCTGCCGACCAGGTCGTTCATCGGTTGCCTTCGCTCTCTGCCGGTGAGGGAGCCGGCCGGGTGGGGCGGCCGGGGTGGTCCAGACCGCCAGTGGAGAAAGCTACGGCGAGCACGGTCGCGCCCCGGCGGCACCGCTGTCAACAGCAACGAAAACCGGTACCGGAAGCCCCCGGGCGGGCCCGGTTGTCGGTGCGGTACGTCAGAATTGGCGGTGAGGACACCGAAGAACGGAGCCAGCGGCGATGTCTGGGCTGATCGACACCACTGAGATGTACCTTCGCACCATCCTGGAGTTGGAGGAAGAGGGCATCGTCCCGATGCGCGCCCGGATCGCGGAGCGCCTGGAACAGAGCGGCCCCACGGTCAGCCAGACGGTCGGCCGGATGGAGCGCGACGGGCTGCTCCAGGTCGCCGGGGACCGCCACCTCGAGCTCACCGAGGAGGGCCGCCGGCTCGCCGTGCGCGTCATGCGCAAGCACCGCATCGCCGAGTGCCTGCTCGTCGACGTGATCGGCCTGGAGTGGGAGCAGGTGCACGAGGAGGCCTGCCGCTGGGAGCACGTGATGAGCGAGACGGTCGAGCGCAAGGTGCTCGCCATGCTCGGCCACCCGACCCAGTCCCCGTACGGCAACCCGATCCCGGGCCTGGACGAGCTGGGCGACACCAAGGCCGAGGGCGAGGGCTTCGACGCCGCGCTCGTCCCGCTGGACGCCGTCAAGCCGGGCGAGACCGGGGCGGACGTGGTGGTCCGCCGGATCGGCGAGCCGATCCAGACCGACAGCGCGCTGATGAGCACCCTGCGCCGGGCCGGCGTCCGGCCGGGCTCCACGGTCAAGGTGACCACCGGCGTCGGCGGCGTGCTGGTCGGCACCGGGGAGCACGCGGCGGAGCTGGGCAAGGACATCGCCCAGCACGTGTTCGTCGCCCAGGCCTGAGGCCCGCGCCCACCGATCCCGCCGCCGGCGTCCGTACGACGGTCAGGGCCCGCTGCTCCCCGTGCAGCGGGCCCTTCCCGTCCTCCCCGGCTCCCTCCCGTTCCCCTCCTCCCTCCCGCTCCCTCCCGTTCCCCTCCACCGCCTCGCCCGGCTTCCCCGTCCGAGCGACCCTTCCGGCGTCCCCTCGCACCGGAGATCATCCCCTCGGCCGATCATGGCAATCCTTGAGCGCTGTCACTCGTACGAGGGGCTTTCCCGGTCGGCCAGCGGGTAGACCCAGGCCTTATCCGCACATGCGTGTGACGGGCCCCGCCTCCGGTGGGAGACAAGGCCCGTCACTCGCGCGCGTTGTGTCGCGCGGTGCTCGCCCTCACCCGGTCGGCGCAGGGCGGCAGGCTCCGGGGGATCTGCGGCGGGGTCAGACCCCGGCGGGCTGGGCGGCCTGGAGCTGGGCGGGCGCGTCGCGGCCGCAGGCGTACGCGAGCGGGCTGATCAGCTCGGCGGCGTCCGGCAGCCAGCGGTTGGACTCGGAGGGGGAACGGGCCCACTGGGCGTAGCCGATGGAGCCGATCCGCGACGGCGGGGCGACCGTCCAGTCCCCCTCGCCGCGGGCGACCAGGTCCAGCCGCCCGGGCGGCCAGCCCAGCTTGCGGAGCATCTCCGGCAGCTTGGCCGCGACCCCGGGCAGCACCAGGAAGTGCAGCCGCCGCCCGACCCGCCCCGGCGAGCTCGGCAGCACCACGACCGGGCCGAGCTGGAGGTCCATCCGCTCCATCCGGGCCAGCGCCAGGCACCCGGCCGTCTCCGGCACGTCCAGGACGTCGAAGGACCGGCCGGTCGGCAGCAGGATCGAGGCCCTGGGCCGTTCGGTCCACCAGCGCCGCACCGCGCCCGGTCCGGCACTCGCCTTGCGGGCCCAGTCCGCGTCCATCGGGTGGGCGCCCGGCAGCGCGCAGCGCGGGTCGCCGCAGGAGCAGCGGGCGGGGCCGTCGCCGTCGATCAGCCAGGTGCCCGGGGCCACTTCCCAGTGGCGGTTCTCGGCGTAGCCGACGGCTTCGATCAGCAGCGGGGGCAGGCCGGCGTTCTTGTCCTGGCCGGGAGCGTCGGGGATGTCTTCCACGGGCTGCTCAACTACCGTGCGTGAGGCTGGTTACGGCTCGGAGGGCCCCGGTCGGGCGCATCCCGGCAATGTCACCCGAACCGGTGACTCACGTGAGTTGGGGCGGGCGGAGGCAGGCGCAGCGGGGGCGCACGGAAGCATTCCCCAGGGCGCGCGGGGGGTGCGGTTCGTCACCGTGGGTATCCCGCTGACGTTGCTGATCGCTAACCTGGTGTCAGATTCCTTGGACGGTCGGACAGTCGGCAACAGATCAGCACATCGTCGCCCGCCGGCCGGGACCGGAGGGTGTGGGGAGGCGAAGCCCAATGGCCGCGAGACCACTCGTCGCACGACAGCCCAACGAGCGCCTGCAGCAACTGATCCAGGAGGCCAGCTGCTCCAACGCCGGTCTGGCCCGCAGGGTCAACCTGTGCGGCGCGGAGCACGGACTGGACCTGCGCTACGACAAGACCTCCGTCGCCCGCTGGCTGCGCGGGCAGCAGCCGCGCGGGCAGGCGCCGGCCGTGATCGCCGAAGCCCTCGGACGCAAGCTCGGCCGCAGCGTGTCGGTCGAGGAGATCGGCATGGCCGACGGCAAGAACCTCAGCTCCGGCATCGGGCTGCAGTTCGCGCCGACCCTGGGCGCCGCCCTGGAGCAGGTGTGCGAGCTGTGGCGCAGCGACGTCGGCCGCCGGGACTTCCTGACCGGGGCGACGGTCGCCGCCTCCGCGCTGGTCGAGCCCAGCCGGGACTGGCTGATCACCCCGCCCGACCCGGTGGTGGCCCGCACCGGCGGCCCCCGGGTCGGCCCGACGGACGTGGCCGCGATCAAGGCGACCACCGCGATGCTGGTCGACCTGGACCACCGCTTCGGCAGCGGGCACGTGCGCCCGGTCGTCGTGCACTACCTCAACTCGGTGGTCTCCGGCCTGCTCGGCGGCGCCTACCGGGAGGAGACCGGACGCCAACTCTTCGCCGCGGTGGCCCGGTTGACCGAACTGGCCGGCTACATGGCGGTGGACACCGGCCAGCCGGGGCTGGCCCAGCGCTACTACATCCAGGCCCTGCGGCTCGCCCAGGCCGCCGACGACCGCGGCTACGGCGGCTACGTCCTCGCCGCCTCGATGAGCCACCTGGCGGCCACTCTCGGCAACCCGCGGGAGATCGCCCAACTCGCCCGCGCCGCCCAGGAGGGCGCCCGGACGGTCGCCACCCCGACGGCGATGGCGATGTTCTACGCCGCCGAGGCCCGCGGCCACGCCCTGCTCGGCGACGCCCGCTCCTGCGAGGCGGTGTCGGCCAAGGCGCTGGAGATGATGGAGAAGCGCCGCCCGGAGGACGACCCGGACTGGATCGTCCACTTCGACGACGCCTACCTCGCCGACGAACTCGCCCACTGCCACCGGGACCTGGAGCAGGCCGGCCCGGCCGAGCACTACGCCCGCCGGGCGCTCGACCTGCACCCGCCGACCCGGGTGCGCCGGCGCGCGGTGGACCTCGTACTGCTCGCCACCGCCCAGCTCCAGCAGCGCGACCTGGAACGCGCCTGCGAGACGGGCACCCAGGCGGTGCGGCTGCTGAGCGGGCTGCGCTCCAACCGGGGGGTGGAGTACCTGGACGAGTTCCGGCGCCGGCTCGAGCCCTACCGGGAGCAGCGGGTGGTGCGCGAGTTCCACGCCAGGGCGGACGCGGAGGCGGCCTGAGGGCGGGGCGGTCCAGGCCGAGCAGCGGCGGTCCGGACCGTCCGGACCGTCCCTGCGGGGAGCGGGTGGGAATGTCCCGCCCACGTGGTCACCCGGTGAGGCGAACCGGTAGCGTGGGCGCGACGTCCAAGGAACTGTGATGCTCCCAAGAACCGACGAGATGTGGTCCGCCGCCTGTGCGCGGTCCTGCACAGGTGAGGAATCGCGTTGAGTCAGCGCCGCTCGTACCCCAACTCGGGTGACTTCAACCTGGACGACCTGTTCCGCCCCGAGCCCGGCCAGCCCCAGGGCCAGCCGGGCCCGTCGCAGGGCCCCACGGCCGTGCCTCCGGTGGGCCAGCCGTCCGGGCAGCCGGAGTACCTGGGCGAGGGCGGGCACAGCCAGCAGCAGTGGGGCGCCGTGCCGCAGCCCGGCTACGGCGTACCACCGCAGGCCGACCCGGCGCCGGCCACCCAGCACCTGCCGCCGTACCCGGCCGGCGACCCGCAGGGCGGCGGCTACCCGGCGCCGCAGCCCGGTTACGGCGTCCCGCCGCAGGCCGCGCCCGGCTACCAGGGCTACCCGCCGGCCGCGCAGCCGCAGCCTCCGCAGCAGCCCGGCTACCCGGCGCAGGGCTACGGGCAGGGCGGCTACGGGCAGGGCGGCTACGGCCAGGACCCGGACGCGACCCAGGGCGGGCGCTCGGGCAGCGGCGGCCGGCCCTCCAACAAGCTGGTCATCGGCGGCGTGGTGGCGGTCTGCGCGGTGGCCGGCGTCCTGGTCGCCGTCCTGATGAACGGCAACGACGACACCGCCAAGAGCGGCCAGAAGACCACCCCGGTCGCCGCCACCGGCGGCACCGCCTCCGCCGCGGCGAGCGCCAGCGGCTCCGGCGCCGCCGCCGACCCCGACGTCAAGGCGCAGGCCCAGCCGCTGTCCGACCTGCTGGGCACCGCGAGCGACAGCCGCAGCGCGGTGGTCTCCGCGGTCGCCTCGGTGCAGAAGTGCGACAAGCTCCCCGACTCGCAGCAGGCCCTGTCCGCCGCGGCCGGCAAGCGGCGCGAGCTGCAGAGCAAGCTCGGCCAGCTGAAGACCGACAAGCTGCCCGGCGGCCAGCAGCTGATCGACCAGCTCAACGCCGCCTGGACGGCCTCGGCGCAGGCCGACGACGAGTACGCGGCCTGGGCCACCGACGCCCAGTCCTCCTGCGACCCGAAGAAGCCGGACACCGGCAACCAGCACTACAAGAACGCGGTGCAGGCCAGCGGCACGGCGACCACCGCGAAGAAGCAGGCCTCGACCCTGTGGAACGCGATCGCCACCCAGACCGGCCTGCCCCCTCGGGGTGACGGCGACCTGTAGCCGCCCCTCAAGGGCGGGCCCGGGAAGGCCCGCCCTTGACCGAGCCGTGGCTCAGGCCGGGGGCCGGCCCCCGGTGAGCACCCAGCGGACGTCCACGAAACCCGGCTGCTGCAGGGTCATCCGGCCGTTCCTGACCACCTGGTAGGTGATCCAGGTGTTGACCAGCCGCGGCGACTCGGTGCTGGGCAGCATGTTGGTGGTGCCCCAGTTCAGCGGCGGAGTCAGGCCGACGTCGATGCCCTCACCGCTGTCCAGCAGGGCGGCGATGCTCTTCGCGTCGACCGGCTTGCCGGCCGCCGAGAGCTTCTCCACCACGACCCGGAACACCTCGTACGCGACCCAGGTGGTCTGCACGCCCGGGTCGGAGACGTCGATGGTGCGCCCGCCGGTGGTGTCGGAGCGCACCACCGAGCGCAGCCCGTCCCAGATCTTGGCCGACTCCGGTGGGTACCAGCCGGTGACGAACGCGCCGGCCAGCGGGCCGGAGTCGCCGCCGGTGGAGTCGACCACCGACTGCTGGACGCTGCCGATCACCGAGGCGATCCGGGTGTTCTTCGGGGTCAGCCGCCGGTAGGCGTCCAGCAGGTTGCCGGTCGGCTCGGCGGCCATCGCGCTGGTGACGCAGTTGCCCGGCTCGTCCTTGCCGATCGCCTTGCGGGCCACCTGGGTGTAGTCGGAGGACTGCTCGGGCGCCTTGACGTCCAGCAGCTTCATCCCGGCGGGCTTGAGCGCGTTGCCCAGGTAGCCGAGCAGGTTGTCGCCGGCCGGGGTGTCCGGACGGATCAGGGCGACGGACTTGCAGCCGGCCTCGACCAGCTGGCGGCCGCTGCCGGCGATCAGCGCCGGCATCCCGCCGTCCACCGGGTAGGACAGCGGGCTGGAGAACTCGGGCTGGGACAGGCCGTACCCGCCGATCAGCGGGATGCCGGCGCGCTCCAGCACCGGCATGAAGGCGTCGCCCCACTGGCTGTAGGAGCCGATCACGGCCACGGCCTTGGCGTCCACCGCCTGCTGGGCGCAGTCCTTGGCACCGTCGGCGGTGTTGTGCTCGTTGCAGGTGATCACGTGCAGCCGGTGGCCGTTCAACCCGCCCTTGAGGTTGACGTCCCGGCCGATCGACTCGGCGAGCGCGGTCATGCCGGGGCGGTCCGCGGCGCCGGTGCCGGACGGGGCCCAGGTCATCACGGTGAGGTCGTCGGCGTCGGTGGAGGCGTCGGCCGGTCCGCCGCACGCGGAGGCCGAGAAGAGGGCGGGGAGCAGCGCCGCGGCGGTCACCGCGGCGGCGATCGGACGCCGGTGGCGGCGCCGGGCGATCGTGGGACGGGCCCGGAACGAGTCCCTTCGGCTGGTCATCGGTCTTCCCTCTCTGGGGCGCCATCCGGCGCACCGGAAACAGCCAAGCCCCGGAGCCACAAGCCGAGAGGGCGGAAATGCGAACGGCCGGCGAACGGCGGCCGAACTCCGAAGGGGTACGCGTGTAGATCGCGAGTGGAGCACGAACAGACGGGGAACGTACGATCGTTCACCATGTCCGCCAGCACAGATTCTTCGCACCGGTCCGCCCGAAACCCTTCTCGTCCGGGCCACCGCTCCAGCACGATGGGCGGCATGCCGCTCAACGACCTGCCCTGGTGGCGCTGGCGAGCCCGACTGCGCTCCGCGCTGCACATGCTGTCCGACCCCGGTTTCCAGCAGGAGGCCTGGCTGGCCGGACGGGAGGGCTACGGGGACGTGACCGACGCCGTCTACCGGCTGGTCGAGGACACCTGGCTGGACCGCTGGTCCGCCGAGAAGTACGTGGGCACGATCTTCCGCGACTCCGCCGAGGCCGCCCTGGTCGACGTCGCGGTGCTGCGCGCCGTGCAGATGCTGCACGAGGTCGGCGCGGACGCCCCGGCCTCCGCCTACCTCGGCCACCCCGGCTGGCCGGAGACCGTCCGGGCCGCCCGCGAGGCGCACGTCGCCCTGGCCGTCGGCGACGGGGAGGACCCGGACACGGCCCCCAGGTCCCTGGACGTGCTGCGCATCCTGACCCAGGTCTGAGGCGGTCCCGCCGGGCGGTGCCGTCCCGCAGTACGGGCAGCGGGGCGGCCACTGTCCAGGATGTGACACGCTGGACCATTCACGAACTCGCACGACCTCAGGACGGGATACCCCCAGTGGAACAGCAGCCGGCCAGCGCCCAGTACGTCCTCACGCTGTCCTGCCCCGACAAGCAGGGCATCGTCCACGCTGTCTCCAGCTACCTCTTCATGACCGGCTGCAACATCATCGACAGCCAGCAGTTCGGCGACGGGGACACCGGACTCTTCTTCATGCGGGTGCACTTCTCCGCCCCCGAGCCGGTCACCGCCGACAAGCTGCGGGCCAGCTTCGCCGCGATCGGCGCCTCCTTCGGGATGGACTGGCAGATCCACCCGACCGAGCAGCGGATGCGGATCGTCCTCATGGTCAGCAAGTTCGGGCATTGCCTGAACGACCTGCTCTACCGCACCCGGATCGGCGCCCTGCCGGTGGAGATCGCCGCGGTGGTCTCCAACCACACCGACCTGCGCGACCTGACCGAGAGCTACGGCATCCCCTTCCACCACATCCCGGTCACCAGGGACACCAAGGCCGAGGCCGAACGGCAGCTGCTCGACCTGGTCGAGAAGGAGAACGTCGAACTGGTCGTACTGGCCCGCTACATGCAGGTGCTCTCCGACCAGCTGTGCACCGAGCTGTCCGGCCGGGTGATCAACATCCACCACTCCTTCCTGCCGAGCTTCAAGGGCGCCAAGCCGTACCACCAGGCGCACGCCCGCGGCGTGAAGCTGATCGGCGCCACCGCGCACTACGTCACCGCCGATCTCGACGAGGGCCCGATCATCGAGCAGGAGGTGGCCCGGGTCACCCACGACGTCAGCCCGGACCAGCTGGTCGCGATCGGCCGGGACGTCGAGTGCCAGGCGCTGGCCCGCGCGGTCAAGTGGCACAGCGAGCACCGGGTGCTGCTGGACGGCACCCGGACCGTCGTCTTCGCCTGATTCCCCTCGCGGTTGATTCCGCCCGCGCCCGCTTCCCCCCGCGGCTCCCTTACGGCCGCGACAGCAGCGGCAGCGCGTGCAGCACCTCGCGCACCGCGGCCCGGTCACCGTGCTCGCCCACCGGCAGCCGGTCCGGGTCGCGGTGCGCGGCGGCCAACTGGCACAGCTCCAGGCCGTCCAGCACCATCGAGGCCACCGGCTCCCCGCCGGGCGGCCCCGCCTCCTCGCCGTCCAGCGGCACCAGCCACTCGCCGGCCGCCGGACCGTCCACCACCAGCCGCAGCCGCCTCGCCTCCCGCACGGCCGGCGCGCCCGGCGCGGTCGGCGCTGCGGCGAACTCGGGTCGCGCCGCGCGCAGCCCGCCCAGCGCCCGCGGCAGCAGCCGGACCACCAGCTCCACCATCTGCCGCAGGTGCTGCGGCGCCGGCGGGTCGTACGGGTAGGCGACCGCGCGGGCCACGTCCTCGCCGTGCACGAAGCACTCCAGGGCGCGGTCCACGAAGGCGTCGCGCAGTGGCAGCACCGCGAAGCCCAGATCGACCGGGGTTCCGCCGTACGGGGCCAGCGCGGCGCTGCGCACCAGGTCGTGGGTCTGCTGGCGCCACCGGGCGCGCACCGACTGCGGGGGCAGCCCGGCCTGGTAGGCGAGCAGCCGGGCGGTGCGCGCGGTGACCGCGGCGTACCGGCCGCCCTGTGACGGCACCCGCGGCACCCGCGGCGCCGGGACGGCCGCCTCCTGCGGCGGCACCCGGCGGCCGACCGGCGGAGTCGATGTGGAAGCCCATGCGGAAGTCGGTGCGGAAGTCGGTGCGGAAGGGGCGGCCGCCGGTGCCGGGTCCGGCAGGCCGAGGGCGAGCGCCAGGAAGCCGTCCCCCGCGGTCAGCCGGCCCAGCACCTCGGCCGGGCGCAGCCGCTCCGCGCCGCCGTGCCACGGCAGTTCGGCCACCTCCTGCCACTCCTCCTGGCCGAGGTCGCGCAGCAGCGCGTCGAGCTTGGCGGTCTCCGCGGTGTACGGCATCCCCCAGGAGGGGAGGGGCAGTTCGGCCGGGCGGCGGGCCAGGCACCAGTCCAGCACCTGCTGGCGCAGCGAACCGGGCTGGTCCAGCGGCTCGTCCAGGGAGAGCCAGCCGGCCGCGTCGCGCAGCCGGGCCGCCTCCTCGGCGCACTCCGGGCAGCCGCGCAGGTGCTGCTCCAACTCGGCGGCCTCGCGGGGCGGGCAGGCGCCGAGGGACCAGGCGCCGAGCAGCGAGCGCAGGGCGTCGTGCCGCTCCTCGTTCATGGTCACCTGCCCCCGTCCCCGTCGCCGTCCCGGTGCTCCCGGTGGGGCTCCTGGCGGGCGCGCTCGTCGGCCAGTTCGGTGGCCAGCAGCTCCAGGCCGAGCCGCATCCGCTGCTTGGCGGCCTGCTCGCTGATGCCGAGCAGCCGGGCCGTCTCCTGGTAGGTGCGGCCGTCGTAGTACGTCACCGCGATGGTCTCACGCAGGGATTGGGGCAGGGAGTCGACCACGTACTGCATGCGGGCGGCGGTGGCCACGGCGCGGATCTCCTCCTCGGCCGCGCCGCTGCCGCGTCCCGGCAGCCGCTCGGCGCCGCGTCGCGCCCGCAGCCGTTCGACCGCGCGGCGGTGGGTGAGCGCGCCGAGCCAGGAGCGCAGCGAGCCCTGGGTGGGGTCGAAGTCCTCGGGGTGCTCCCAGACGTGGGCGAAGATCTCCCGGGTGAGCTGGTCGGCGGCCGCCTGGTCGGCGAGTATCCGCCCGGCCAGCCCGTGCACCATCGGCGAGAGCCGGTCGTAGAGTTCGCCGAGTGCGGTCTCCTCGCCGCGGGCGAGGCGCCGCTGCAACTGCTCGTCCCAGCGCGGGATCCGGTCCGGGGCGGCCATCGAGAACCACCCTCCTGCCCGGTTCGCTTGGCGTTACCCCACGGTATCCCGTGGCCGTTCCGGGGTGGGAGGGAATCCGCCAAGAACGGAACCCTGCCTCATGGTTCGGCCGCCCTGTGTCCGGCCGCCTCGCCCTTCGGCGCCCGCTCCTCGGGCCCGGCGGTGGCGGTTGGTCACATGGTTGGACGGTCCGCTCGTGGGACGGTCCGTCGATGCCGCTGTTCGAGAACCGCTGGACATATGTCGCACGGGTGGTTCGCGAGTGGCGGACGGGGCGTCGGGGGTGTCCGGCGATAGGTTCCCGCCAGGGCGTGTCCGACACGCGCTGAACGGGACCGGCGCCGGCCCGGGCCGGACGAGTGCCGGTGCGAGGCTCGCGAGAGTGAGCGGGACAGTATGCACTGCCCTGTCCCCCGATCGCCGGAATATGCCCGAAGCGCTTGCTGCCGTCCGTCCGCCCACCCATCCTGAGGCGTATTCGTGTCGCGGCCTGTGCGCGACTGACGAGTTGGCGCGGGCGAGTGGCGCGGGCGGACGGGTCGGCGAGCGCCCGGGCGAGCCCCGGGTGGCACCGGGCGAAGAGTGAGGGCTGCGCCGGCCGGCTGATCCGGCCCGATCGGGACGTTGGCCGAACTGCGAGTGCGGGTGGTGGAGCGGTGCAGGTTCTTCAGGTACAGCTTGCGGTGCGGGCGGACCCCTCGGAGGTCGGCCGGGCCCGCCGGTGGGTGCGCTCGCGGCTGCTGAACCACGGAGTGGAACCGGACGCGCCGATGGCCGAGACGGTGGTGCTGGTGGTGTCGGAACTGGTCACCAACGCCGTGGTGCACACCGGCTGTCCGGCCGTGCTGAGACTCTGTCTGCCGGTGGTCGACGACTCCCCGCAGGCCGGTCCGGCCGGTCCGCTGCGGGTGGAGGTGGCCGACGCGAGCCGGACCGCCCCGGCCCCCCGGCACGCCGGTGCGGACGAGGAGGCGACCAACGGGCGAGGTCTGGAACTGGTCGAGCTGCTCTGCGAGCGCTGGGGCTGGTACCCGGACGGATCGGGCAAGCGGGTCTGGTGCGAGATCGACACCCAGGCCAGGCCGGTGGACCCGATGGCCGGGGTGGACTGGGCCGCTTTGGCTCAATAGCGGCTTCCCGCAACGGCTTTCGACGCTTTCGACGGCCTTCCGGCGGCCGTCGGCAGGGCTTGCAGGCCGGTCGACGGATGGCGGCGATCACCGGCCGAAAGCTGACGCAACCATTCCGAATTTCTGACTACCCATTGACGTGACGTATCCGACTGATCACGCTTGGGTGCGGCTCTCCGTTGCGAGGGGACGCCGAGGGGACGTCCGTCCGCCGCCACGGTGCTGCTGTCCAGGGGGATCGCGTCAGCAGGGGGGATCGTGGACCGCCGGTCGCGGCCCGCTCCTCGGCGAGTGCGGAGGGCGCGGTGCGGGTTCAGGGCCCGCGCGCCGCGATCGGATGGCGGCCCACCATGCTGCGCTCGGCGCGCACGCGGTCGGCCGCCGTCCGTTGCGCCGCTCCGGAACGGCGAATTCCGGCCAACCGTCAGTCTTTTCCCAGGGTTCACTCAGCTTCACCCCGGTTCACTCGGCTCCGCCCAGCCCCGCTCGGCTCCGCCGGGAAGGCCTGCTCCAGTCCTCGGGCACGCCTCAGGCGGCCGGGGTGTTCCGGAAGGTGCGCCGGTAGGCGCTCGGTGCGACGTCCAGCCGCCCGCGCAACTGCAGCCGCAGCGAGGCGGCGGTTCCGAAGCCGGACCGCCGGGCGACCTGGTCGATCGTCAGGTCGGTGCGCTCCAGCAACTGGCGGGCCCGCTCGGTGCGCTGGGTGGTGATCCACTGGCCGGGGCTGGCACCGGTCTCCTCGCGGAAGCGCCGGGTGAAGGTCCGTACGCTCATGCCCGCCCGGTCGGCGAGTTGGCGCAGCGGCAGCGGCTCGTCCAGGTGCTCCAGCGCCCAGGCGCGGACGGCGGCGGTGCCGGAGCCGCCCGGGTCCACCGGGCTCGGGGCCTCTACGTACTGCTTCTGGCCGCCGTCGCGCCACGGCGGTACCAGGCAGTTGCGGGCCACCGCGTTGGCCACCGCGCTGCCGTGGTCGCGGCGCACGACGTGCAGGCACAGGTCCACCCCCGCGGCCACCCCGCCGGAGGTGAGGATGTCGCCGTCGTCGGTGTAGAGCACGTCCGGGTCCAGCAGGACCTTCGGGAACCTCCGGGCGAAGAGCTCGGTGTAGCGCCAGTGGGTGGTGGCCGGGCGGCCGTCCAGCAGGCCGGCGGCGGCCAGCAGGAAGGAGCCGGTGCAGATCGACATCAGCCGGGCGCCGGGCCGGATCCGCCGCAGTGCGGCGGCCAGTTCGGGGGTGAAGGGGGCGTCCGCGCTGTCCGGATCGGAGTCGTGGGAGGCCGGGAGCACCACCGTGTCGGCCCGCTCCAGCAGTTCGGGCCCGTGGTCGACCGCGATCCGGAAGTCCGCGCTGGTGGCGACCGGACCGCCGTCCAGGGTGCAGGTGGCCACCTCGTACAGCGGCCGGCCGGAGCCGTCCTTGGCGCCGCCGAAGATCCGTGCCGGGATGCCGAGTTCGAAGGCGATCGCGCCCTCCAGGGCGAGTACCGCGACCAGGTGCGCCATGCCGTTCCTTCCCGAACCGTCGCGGGCCGTTTCCCCGAGTGGGGCGGTGGCCCGGGCCAGGGTACGCGAGGGCGTGGCCCGATTCTTGCGAAAGCTGTCATTCAGGCCACTCGTCCGGGCGCCGCGCGCTCGGGAGACTCGTCCACGTGACCGAACGCAGTGCCCTCGCCGCCTCCGCGCCCACCGCCCCCAGACCCACTGCCACCACCCCCGCGCCCGCCCCCGGCCGACGCCCCCGGGTGCACTACGCCTGGGTGGTCGCCGCCGTCGCCCTGCTCGTCCTGCTCGGCTCGGCCGGCTTCCGCTCCACGCCCAGCCTGATGATGGACGCCCTGCACAACGAGTTCGGCTGGTCGCTCGGGACCATCTCCAGCGCCACCTCCGTCAACCTCACCCTCTACGGCCTCACCGCCCCCTTCGCCGCCGCCCTGATGGATCGTTTCGGCGTGCGCCTGGTGGTGGTCTGCGCGCTGCTGACCATCTCGGTCGGCGCCGGCCTCACCATGCTGATGCGCCAGCCCTGGCAGCTGGTGCTCTGCTGGGGCGTGCTGGTCGGCCTCGGCAGCGGCTCGATGGCCGGCGCCTTCGCCACCACCATCACCGGCCGCTGGTTCGAGGCCCGCCAGGGACTGGTCACCGGTGTGCTGACCGCCGCCGGAGCGGCCGGCAACCTGGTCTTCCTGCCGGTCGGCGCCTGGCTGGTCGAGCAGCACGGCTGGCGCGCGGCCGTGGTCGTGGTCTCGCTCGCCGCCAGCGCCGTCGCCGTGCCCGTCCTGCTGCTGATGCGCGAGCGCCCCGCCGACCTCGGCCTGCTCCCGTACGGCGCCACCGAGGCCCCGCCCGAGCCGGTGCGGGACACCCGCGCCCTGGCCCGCACGCTGCGGGTACTGCGCGACGCCGCCCGCACCCGGCCGTTCTGGCTGCTGGCGGGTTCCTTCGCGATCTGCGGCGCGACCACCGCGGGCCTGGTCGGCACCCACTTCATCCCGGCCGCGCACGACCACGGCATGCCCGTCACCACCGCCGCGAGCCTGCTCGCCCTGATCGGCCTGTTCGACGTGGCCGGCACCGTGTTCAGCGGCTGGCTCACCGACCGGGTCGACTCCCGGCTGCTGCTCACCGTCTACTACGGGCTGCGCGGGGTGTCCCTGCTCCTGCTGCCCCAGCTGCTCGCCGGCTCGCTGCAGCCGCCGATCCTCGCCTTCGTGGTCTTCTACGGCCTGGACTGGGTGGCCACCGTGCCGCCGACCGTCGCGCTGTGCCGCCGGCACTTCGGCGAGGACGCCCCGATCGTCTTCGGCTGGGTGCTCGCCGCCCACCAGATCGGCGCGGCCGTCGTCGCCGGACTGGCCGGCCTGGCCCGCGACGCGCTCGGCAACTACGACCTGACCTGGTACGGCGCCGGCGCGCTGTGCGCGATCGCGGTCGGACTCTGCCTGGCGCTGCGCACCGGAGGGTCGACCGACCGGGCGGTGCCCGCCCTGCCGTAAGCGCGTTCGACCGGAGGGCTAGGCTCCGCCTCATGGCGCTCACGTTCACCCTGGACCCGAAGCTCGACCCCGACCTGCGCACCGCCGTGGTGCGGTTGTGGACGGACGTGACCAACGCCGGCGGCGCGGTCGGCTTCGTGGCCCCGGTCACCGAGGACGAGGTCTGGGACACCGCCGAACGCCAGTTCGCCGGGGTCGCCCCCGACGGCCCCGACCGGCTGCTGGTCGCGCACGAGAGCGCGACCGGTCGGCTGGTCGGGGTGCTGTTCTTCTCGTCGATGCGCTTCGAACCGATGGACCACTGGCGGATGCTCAAGCGGGTCATGGTGCACCCTGACTTCCAGGGCCTCGGCTACGGCGCCGAACTGCTCGCCGAGGCCGAACGGATCGCCCGCGCCTGGGGCCTGGAGTCGCTGCGGCTCACCGCGCGCGGCGGCCTGGGCCTGGAGCGCTTCTACGCCCGCAGCGGCTACCGGGAGGTCGGCCGGGTGCCGGCCGCGATCCGGGTCGCCCCCGGCGACGACCGCGACGACATCACCATGTGGCTCGACCTGCGCTGAGCCGGCGCCGACCCGTTCCGGGGGAGGGGAGGGGGAGGGACGGCAGACCCATGGACCGCGCCGGGCGTCAGGCATGCTTGACTGGAAGTCCCGCCCCGGCTCGAACCAGAAGGATGTGTCCCAGTGAGCAGCAACGGCCCGCAGAAGTCGCACGCCACGCTCCGCTACACCTCCATGCGGGCCAGCATCTTCCTCGGCTGCTTGCTGGTGGCCCTGCTGCTCGGGCACTTCGGGATCATTCCGGTGAGCGGCGAGGCCGGGGTGGTCTTCCTGGTCCTGCTGGCCGCGATCGCCTCCGCGCCGCTCAGCTACGTGCTGCTGAGCAAGCAGCGCGACGAGATGTCCTCCCAGATCACCACCAAGGTCGCCGGGATGCGCAGCCGCACCGCCGAGCGGATCGCCGCGCAGAACGCCGAGGAGGACGCCGTGGACGACGCCGCCCGCGCGGCCGCCTCCGGGCAGAGCTGACACCGGGCGCCGCCCGCCGTGGCCGCTGATCCTGCCGAGCCCGCCGAGCCCGCCGAGGCCGACTCCGCCGTTGGCACCGACCGTCCGGCCGAGGCCGACTCCGCCGCCGACCGTCCGGCCGAGGCCGACTCCGCCGCCGACCGTCCGGCCGAGGCCGACCGGCCCGCCGGCACGTGGCCGGCCCCCGTGCGTCGGCCCACCGGGCGGGACGTGGCCCGGCTCGCCGGGGTGTCCCAGGCCACCGTCTCGCTGGTGTTCTCCGGCGCCGAGGCCGGCCGCCGGGTCTCCGAGGCGACCCGGGAGCGGGTCCGCGAGGCCGCCCGCAGCCTCGGCTACCGCCCGCAGGCGGCCGGCCGGCAACTGCGGCTGGGCCGCAGCGGGATGATCATGCTGGCCGTGCCGAACCTGCAGGGCCCGTTCTTCGGCCGGGTCCTGGAGGGCGTCCACCACGAGGCCGGCCGGCACGGCCTGGCGGTCGTGGTGAGCTCGGGCTGGGGCAGCGCCACCCTCGCCGAGGCCGCCACCGCGGGCCGCTTCGACGGCCTGCTGATCTGCTCCCCGGACGACAGCCAGCTCGGCGAGCTGCCGCCCGACACCCCCGCCGTCTTCCTGGACGCCGACCCCGGCACCGACCGGGCGCGCCCGACCGTCGAACTCGACGTGGCCGGCGGGATGCGGTCCGCCGTCGAGCACCTGGCCGCCCTCGGACACCGCCGGATCGGGCACCTGCGTTCCACCCACGCGGCGTACACCTTCCGGGTCCGGCAGACCGCCTTCGAGCAGGCCGTCCGCGAACTCGGCCTGGAGGTCGTGGAGTTGGGCGTGAGCCTGAACGAGGGGTACGCGGCCGCGCGGAGCGTGGCGGCGGAGCTGCTGGAGCGGGCGGACCGCCCGCACGCGGTGATCTGCGACGACGACGTGGTCGCCTCTGGGGTCTACCAGGCCGCCGCCGAGCGGGGGTTGCGGGTGCCGGAGGACCTGTCGGTGGTCGGCATGGACAACGTCGCGGTCTCCGGGCTGCTCGCCCCGCCGCTGACCACCGTCGACCTGCCGGGCGAGGAACTCGGCCGGGTGGGCGCGGCCGCGCTCGCCGGACTGCTGCGCGGGGAGCTGGTGGAGCCCGTCGCGCCGCTGGCCACCGCGCTGGTGCGGCGCTCCTCGACCGCCCCGGCGCGGTCCTGACGCACCGTCGGCCGGAGCTTCGGCCAACCGGAGCTTCGGCCAACCGGAGCTTCGGCCAGAAGGACCGCGCCCGCCGGCCAGACCCCCGGCGGGCACGGTCGTACGGGGGCGCCCCGGTCAGCCCACCGGAACGGGCTCGACGCGCGGGGTGACCGGCGCGGAGCGGAACCAGCGGCGGGCGCCGAACAGCACCAGGGCGCCGAGCGCGATCCCGCCCGCCGCGCACACCGCCACCGGGCGCAGCGAGGAGCCCTCGGCGAGGTGGCCGGAGACGGCGTAGCCGAGTGAGTTGCCGGTCGCGAACAGGGTCACCAGCCAGGCGAAGGCCTCGGTGACCGTGCCGGTCGGGGCGAGTTCGGCGACCAGCACGAAGGCGGCCGCGAGCAGCGGGGCCAGCACGATGCCGGAGAGGAAGGCCAGTGCGGCCATCGGGTACGGGCCGGGCAGGGTCAGCAGCGGGAGGTAGGAGGCGGCCATCGCGAGGGCCATCACCCAGGTGCGGGTCGCGGTGCTCCGGCGCCAGCTGACCATGCCGTAGGCCAGCGCGCCGAGCAGTCCGCCGAGGGCGGCCAGCGCCAGCAGGGTGCCCCCGCCGCCGGGCAGTGCGCCGGCGTGCCGTTCGGCGTAGGCGATGAAGAGCACGTTCTGCGCGCCGACGGCCCAGCCGGCCCCGGCCAGTCCGATGAGCAGCAGCACCAGGCCGGGGGAGCGCAGCGGGCCGAGCAGCCCGGCGGACTGTTCGCGGGCGGGGGCGCGCCAGGCCCGGGTGGGGGCGGCGGTGGCGACGACCAGTGCGCCGGCCAGTCCGAGTCCGGCGGCCACCCAGAGCGCGGCGACGGCGCCGAACAGCCCGGCGATCCCGGCGACGGCCAGCGGCCCGGCCACGTAGAGGATCTGCTGGGAGGCGGAGTCGAAGGCGTAGGCGGTGTCGAGCTGTTCGTCCTCGACCACATCCGGCCAGAGCGAGCGCAGACAGGGCTCCAGCGGCGGCATCGCCAGGCCGGCGACGGCGGCGCCGAGCGGCGCGGCGACCGGGGAGCCGGGGGCGAGGGCGAGCAGCGCGTACCCGCCGCCGGCGACCACGGCGGAGGCGAGCAGGACGCGGGGCTGCCCGGTGCGGTCGACGATCCGCCCGAGCACCGGCCCGCCGACCGCGGCGGCGAGCGCGTAGACGGAGGTGGCCAGTCCGATCCGGCCGTACGGGACGCCGGCCTCGCGCAGGGCGAGGGCGATCACCAGGGCGGTCATACCGGCGGGCAGGCGGCCGAGCAGGGTGCCGAGCAGGAGTCGGGTGACGTGCGGGGCGCGGAGCAGGGCGAGGTAGCCCATCGGTGGTCTTCTCCGGTCTGGGCAGGGGAGGGCGGGGACGCCGTCAAAGTTATACGTATAACTGCCGGTCGGTCAATCCGGCCGGAGGGCTGGACTGATGGGGCGTCAGCCTCGTTCGTGCCCGGATCTCACCCGGGTCTGGTCCGGATCCCACCCCAAGGCGGGCTTGGAGTCCGGCCTGATCTCAAACAACTACTTTGAACATCTCAAACCTTTACTGCTAACGTGTCGGCCGTGACCACCTCAGACGCACTGCGGATGCACGGCCCGGGCCCGCTGCCCGGCGCCGCCCGCCCGTGTGCTCTGACCGGTGCTGTGGACAGCCCGCGCCGTTGTCGCGCCATGAGCTGTATGCCGGCGGCACGCCCCTGAACCGGGGTCCGTGACCTCTGCACGTCCGGCCCCGCGCCGTGCCGCCTCCCCCGCCCCACACCCCACCGTCAGCAACGCCCTCCCCCGGAGTCGCACCCCCATGTCCACAGCGCCCGAGGCGACCTCGTCGCCGTCCGTGCTCACCCGCATCCGCAAGACACCGTTCTGGGTGCAGATCGTCGCCGGCCTCGTGCTCGGCGTCGGCCTCGGCTACCTGGCCCGTGCCGCCGACGTCTCCTGGCTGGCCACCACCCTGGAGACGATCGGCAAGATCTTCGTCCAGCTGCTCAAGCTGGCCGTGCCCCCGCTGGTCTTCACCGCGATCGTGGTGAGCGTCGCCAACCTGCGCAACGTCACCAACGCGGCCCGGCTGGCCACCCGCACGCTGCTCTGGTTCATGATCACCTCGTTGATCGCGGTCGGCATCGGCCTGGGCCTGGGCCTGCTCACCAACCCCGGCCAGGGCACCAACCTCAAGACCGAGGGCCTCAAGGCGCTCGACTCCAAGGGCACCTGGATCGACTTCCTGACCGGGATCTTCCCGACCAACATCGTCGACGCCTTCGTCAAGGTGAACGTGCTGCAGATCGTCTTCATGGCGGTCGTGGTCGGCGCGGCGATCATCAAGCTCGGCACCAAGGCCGAGCCGGTCCTCAAGCTCAGCGAGACCGTGCTGGAGCTGACCCAGACCGCCCTGTGGTGGGTCATCCGGCTCTCCCCGCTCGGCACCCTGGGCCTGATCGGCAAGTCCGTCGCCAAGTACGGCTGGGACCTGCTCAAGCCCTTCGCCACGCTGACCCTCGACATCTACGTCGGCTGCGCGCTGGTGCTGTTCGTCGTCTACTCGCTGGTGCTGCGCTTCGCCGCGGGCCTCAACCCGCTGCACTTCTTCAAGGGCGCCTGGCCCGCCATCCAGCTGGCCTTCGTCTCGCGCTCCTCGGTCGGCACCCTGCCGGTCACCCGCCGCGTCACCGAGCGCCTCGGCGTCCCGAGCGAGTACGCCTCCTTCTCCGTGCCGTTCGGCGCCACCACCAAGATGGACGGCTGCGCCGCGATCTACCCGGCCGTCGCCGCGATCTTCGTCGCCCAGGTCTACAACATCGAGCTGGGGATCAAGGACTACATCCTGATCGCCTTCGTCTCGGTGGTCGGCTCGGCCGCCACCGCGGGCCTCACCGGTGCGATCGTCATGCTGACGCTGACCCTGTCCACCCTGGGCCTGCCGCTGGAGGGCGTCGGCCTGCTGCTGGCCATCGACCCGATCCTGGACATGATGCGGACCGCGACCAACGTCGCCGGTCAGGTGGTCGTGCCGATCGTGGTCGCCGCGCGGGAGCGGATCCTGGACGTGGCCGCGTACAACAACCCCTCCGGGGACCTGTACGAGGAGGACGCGCCGAAGGCCGTCATCCCGGCGCGGGCCGACGCGAAGGCTGCGGCCGCGGCCTGATCCCCGGGTCTTCGACGGCGCACGAAGGGCCGTGCGAAGGGCCCTCTCCCGGTGACGGGGGAGGGCCCTTCGGCGTTCCTCGTCGCTCTTCCGGGCGCGGCCCGAAAAGGCGCGGCCCGAAAAGGCAGGGGGCCCGCCGCGATGGGCAGGCCCCCTTGGGTGCTGCTCTTGTGCTCATGGTGACGGCTGTCGGGAGCCGCCGGTGGACCCGAAGGGGTCCCGAGCGATCAGAACATCAGAGGATGGTCAGACGGCGGTGACGTTCTCCGCCTGCGGGCCCTTCGGACCCTGGGTGACGTCGAAGGTGACCGCCTGGTTCTCCTCCAGCGAACGGAAGCCGTTCGCGTTGATGGCGGAGTAGTGGACGAAGACGTCGGGGCCGCCGCCCTCCTGGGCGATGAAGCCGAAGCCCTTCTCAGCGTTGAACCACTTGACGGTTCCCTGAGCCATGCCGTTCTCCTTGCGATGCGTGTCGGGGGCCACACCGTGTGGTCCCCGGTCCGCTGCGCTGATCGCCCTGCCTCCGGACGAGTCCGAAGTTTTTCGATATTGCTGAAAAACTACAAAAAGCCTGCGGTTACATGCTCCGCAGGCTTCAAGTACTGCAAGGGGAATCAAACTGCAACTGAGGGCAACGCTAGCATGCGGTCGCTGTGACGACCAGAGGTCACTTGCGCTCCGGACGGCGCGTGTCGTAGGCCTCCTCCCAGCCCTCCGGAAAGGGCTGGGAGCGGGCGGGGGAAGGCCCGTTGGGGCGTGCACCAGTTCGGCGGGGTTCGGCGGGAAACGCTCCCGCGCGTGTCGGGTGGCCGGTGCGAGCCGCCCCGAACAGCAGGCATACGCTGCGGGGAAGCGCACGAACAGCAAGGGAGCGGCGCAGTGGCAGCACCGGACGCGCAAACGCGGGAGCCCGAAGAGAACACCCCGGTCAGGCCGCGGGTCGGCCATATTCAGTTCCTGAACTGCGTCCCCCTCTACTGGGGCCTCGCCAGGACCGGCAATCTGCTCGACCTGGACCTCACCAAGGACACCCCCGAGAAGCTGAGCGACCAGCTCGTCGGCGGCTCCCTCGACATCGGGCCGATCACCTGCGTGGAGTACCTGCGCAACGCCGACGACCTGCTGGTCCTGCCCGACATCGCGGTCGGCAGCGACGGCCCGGTGATGTCCTGCCTGATCGTCAGCAAGGTGCCGCTCGCCGACCTCGACGGCCGCCGGGTCGCCCTCGGCTCCACCAGTCGCACCTCCGTCCGGCTCGCCCGACTGCTCCTGGAGGAGCGCGAAGGCGTGCGCCCGGACTACTTCAGCTGCCCGCCCGACCTCAGCGCGATGCTCGCCGAGGCCGACGCCGCCGTCCTGATCGGCGATCCCGCCCTGCGCGCCTACCTCGGGCAGGCCGCCGACCTCGGGCTGACCGTGCACGACCTCGGCGAGATGTGGAAGGAATGGACCGGGCTGCCCTTCGTCTTCGCGGTCTGGGCCGTGCGCCGCGAGTTCGCCGAGCGCCGCCCCGAGCTGACCGCCGCCGTCCACCGGGCCTTCCTGGAGTCCCGCGACCTGTCGCTGGTGGAGGCCGCCAAGGTCGCCGAGCAGGCCGCCCGCTGGGAGGCCTTCGGGGCGGACGTGCTGGAGCGGTACTTCAGCGAGGCGCTCGACTTCTCGCTCGGCGAGCGGCAGCTGGCCGGGGTCGCCGAGTTCGCCCGGCGGGTCGCACACGACAGCGGCTTCGCGCCGGACGTGGCGGTGCGGCTGCTGGAGCCGGCGGCGCTGCCGGTCGGGGGGTAGGAGCGTAGGAGTGTAGGGGAGCGGGCGTCGGGCGGCCGGGCGCTGCGCTCGTCCGGGCACCGGCCACCGGGCGCCGACCGGCTTTTTCACCCGTTCGGGTTATGCGGTGGGCTCGTCCGGCGTCATGTCCTACGCCTTCGTACGACTTTCGTACGCCTTGATGGCGTCCGAGCGGTCGGACGGGCGGCGACCGCAGTGCAGCTCAGCGGGCTGACTCGGGCGCCCGAAAGGCCTGGCGTAGGCTGGTTCGGCCGTACCCCAGTAGCACTTGAGAGAGAGAAGGCCGTCAGGTGACCGAGCTCGCAGCGACCACCCTCGATGCGTCCAGCACCGACCTGCAGGCCGTGCTCGACCGGGCCGCCGCCGGTGGCCGGATCACCCCGGAGGAGGCGCTGGAGCTCTACCGCTCCGCGCCGCTGCACGCGCTCGGCTCCGCCGCCGACGCGGTGCGCCGCCGCCGCTACGCGGGTACCGAGCACATCGCGACGTACATCATCGAGCGCAACATCAACTACACCAACGTGTGCGTGACGGCGTGCAAGTTCTGCGCCTTCTACGTGCCGCCGAAGAGCGACAAGGGCTGGTCCCGCGAGCTCGACGAGATCCTGCGCCGCTGCGCCGAGACGGTCGAGCTGGGCGGCACCCAGATCATGTTCCAGGGCGGCCACCACCCGGACTACGGCGTGGAGTACTACGAGCGCGCGTTCTCGGCGATCAAGGCCGACTTCCCGCAGCTGGTGATCCACTCGCTGGGCGCCTCCGAGGTCGAGCACATGTCCCGGATCTCGGGCGTCTCCATCGAGGAGGCCATCACCCGGATCCACAAGGCGGGCCTGGACTCCTTCGCCGGCGCCGGCGCCGAGCTGCTCCCGGAGCGGCCGCGCAAGGCGATCGCCCCGCTCAAGGAGTCCGGCGAGCGCTGGCTGGAGATCATGGAGGCCGCGCACCGCCTCGGCGTGGAGTCCACCTCCACCATGCTGATGGGCACCGGCGAGACCAACGCCGAGCGGATCGAGCACCTGCGGATGATCCGCGACGTGCAGGACCGCACCGGCGGCTTCCGCGCCTTCATCCCGTACACCTATCAGCCGCAGAACAACCACCTGAAGGGCTCGACCCAGGCCACCGTCTTCGAGTACCTGCGGATGATCGCGATCGCCCGCCTGTTCCTCGACAACGTCGCCCACATCCAGGGCTCCTGGCTCACCACCGGCAAGGAAGCGGGCCAGCTGTCGCTGCACTACGGCGCGGACGACCTCGGCTCCGTGATGCTGGAGGAGAACGTCGTCTCGGCGGCCGGTGCCAAGCACCGCTCCAACCTGACCGAGCTGATCCACCTCATCCGCGCCGCCGACCGCGTCCCGGCGCAGCGCTCGACCACGTACGAGCACCTGCGGGTGCTGGACGACCCGGCGAACGACCCGGTCGACCCGCGGGTCGCCTCGCACATCGCCTCCACGGCGATCGAGGGCGGCACGGCGCACCCCGAGCTGAAGATCCTGGACAACTGAGCCTGCCGGTCCCCTTGCCGACCTGCTGACCCGCTGACCTGCTGATCCGCTGATCCGCTGACCTGCTGAGACCGAATCGGTGCTGACCCTCCACCGGGCGGCCCTCGTGCTGCCCGACCCGGCCGACCCCACCGCCCCGTCCTACGCCGACGGGGCGGTGGTGGTGCGCGGCGAACTGGTCGAGGCCGTCGGGCCGTACGGGGAGCTGGCGGCGGCGCATCCGTCGGCACGGGTGCGGGACTGGGGTACGGCCGTGCTCACGCCCGGGCTGCGCAACCCCTGGGGGCAGCGGCTGTTGGAGCGGGACTACCACCCGGACCCGCGCGAGGAGATCGGCGTCGAGCCGGTGGCGGACGGGCTGGTGGGGTGCACCGACGAGACCCGGTACGGGGCGAGTGCGCGGCGCGGGCTGCAGCGGATGCTCGGGTTCGGGGTGACGGCGGTGGCCGGGCCGTTCGAACGGGCCTCGGTACGGACGGCGGTCGCGCGTTCGGGGGTGGCGGCGCCGCCGGGGGCGGAGGGCGGCGCGGCGGCGGTGTTGGATCCGCTGGAAGTGCTGCCGTTGGCGTCGGCCGTGCACGGGCGGGTGGCGGCCGGTGGGCGGGCGGACTTCGCGGTGTTCCCGGTCGCGGACGGGGATGGGAGCGGGGCCGGGGGTGGGGTGCGGCCGGCGGCCGGCGGGTGCCTGGCGACCGTGCTGGGCGGGCGGTTGGTGTACCGGCGGCGGTGACCTCCGGCTGACCCATGGCCGGCCTCCGGAGTGGGCGGGTGGACCTGACCGACGTGGTCGATGTGACGTACTCGTCAGTAGTCGGATTGCCTTGCCGCGTACGGCACTTCCTTCGTGTGCACCCGAACTGCCGTGCCCGCCCAGGGGGGTGATTGCTCCTTCGCCGTGACCTGAGGGCCCGCCAGCGGATACGATCCCGGACAGCTCACTCCGTACCCTCACCACACCACCGCCCGTGCCCGCGGGCGGCGGGGCCGCGTCCCCGGCCCCGGAGGCAAGCCAGGACAGGAACCATGCGAACCGCGACCGTCCCCCCGCCGCGATCCCCGCGGTTGGGCCGTGGTTGGTACCTCGCCGCCGTGCTCAGCGCCGTGCTGGCCGTCGGGATGTGCCTGCTCGGTTGGCGCCAGGCCGACCAGGCCGACCGGATCGCGGCCCACCCGGTGAGAGTCGAGGGCGTCGTCACCCAGCTGCCCACCGGCGGCGGCACGTACAGCGCCGTCAGCTACAAGGTGAGCGGCCAGCCGCACACCGCGGCCGCGCTGCCGCTCGCCGACGGCGCCAAGGTCGGCGACGCGGTCTGCCTGGAACACGCGGCCGACGACCCGGGCGCGGTGCGGATCTGCGGTGACACCTACCCCCAGCCGGTCGGCGTGGGGCTGGCCCGGTTCAGCGTGCCGGTCGCCGTCGTGCTGTTCGTGATCTGCGTGCTGCGCATCCGGCGCCACCGGCGGGCCCTGGCGGTCCGCAGTGGGCAGGGGCGGCTCGCCGCCAACCTCGCGCTGGCGACCGGGGCGCTGGCCGAGGGGATGCCCGCGATAACCCAGGGCAAGCGCTCCCGGCGCCGCCGCCGCGCGGGCGGACGACGGGGAGCGCACTGAGTGTTCTGACCGGGGCGTGTTCTGACGGGGGCGGGGCGGGCGGCCTTCGCGGCTCCCCGGGTGGACCGCCCTGGGGCGCCCCGGTGAGCCCCGTTGGTCGGGGCGTCCGTCACAGGGTGAAGAATGGGGGCGTGACCCGAGCCTCCCTGGACAAGCAGCCGCACGAAGTCGCCGCCATGTTCGACGACGTCGCGGCCAAGTACGACCTCACCAACGACGTGCTCTCCCTCGGCCAGGCCCGCGCCTGGCGCCGCGCGGTGGCCGAGGCGGTGGCCGCCGGACCGGGGGACCTCGTGCTCGACCTCGGGGCCGGCACCGGCACCTCCTCGCTGCCCTTCGTCGAGGCCGGGGCCAAGGTCGTCCCGTGCGACTTCTCGGTCGGCATGCTCACCGAGGGCAAGCGCCGTCACCCCGAGCTGCCGCTCACCGCCGGGGACGCCACCCGGCTGCCGTTCGCGGACGACACCTTCGACTCGGTGACGATCTCCTTCGCGCTGCGCAACGTCCAGGAGACCGACGCGGCGCTGCGCGAGATGCACCGGGTCACCAAGCCCGGCGGCAAGCTGGTGATCTGCGAGTTCTCCACGCCGACCTGGACGCCGTTCCGGACCGTGTACACCGAGTACCTGATGCGCGCGCTGCCGCCGGTCGCGACCGCCGTCAGCAGCAACCCGGACGCGTACGTCTACCTCGCCGAGTCCATCCGGGTCTGGCCGGACCAGCCCTCGCTCGCCGCCCGGATGCAGGAGAGCGGCTGGTCGAAGGTCGCCTGGCGGAACCTGACCGGCGGGATCGTCGCGCTGCACCGCGGGTACAAGTCGGCGTAGCCGGGCGGCGGGCGGTGTCCCTGCCCCGGCGGGGCGCCCGCGGTGAGGTGTTCCCGTCGGGGCGCGGGCGTTTCCGTCGGGGTGAGCGGAACTAGACTGCCGGAGACAAAAGCCGCCATCCCCCGCCGCAGCTCCAGGAGTGTGTCCACGTGTCCGAGACCGCAGCCGATCTGACGAAGCCGGACAGCACGGTCGAGAGCACCGCCGACGTCATCGTGGTCGGCGCGGGGCCGGCCGGCTCCACGACCGCGTACTACCTCGCCCAGGCCGGGCTGGACGTCCTGCTGCTGGAGAAGACCGCCTTCCCGCGCGAGAAGGTCTGCGGCGACGGCCTGACCCCGCGCGCCACCAAGCAGCTGGTGGACATGGGCATCGACGTCTCCACCGAGAACGGCTGGCTGCACAACAAGGGCCTGCGCATCATCGGCGGCGGCGTCCGGCTCGAGCTGGACTGGCCGGAGCTGGCCTCCTTCCCGGACTACGGCCTGGTCCGCAAGCGCGCCGACTTCGACGAGCTGCTGGCCCGTCAGGCCGAGAAGGCCGGCGCCCGGCTCTACGAGCGCTGCAACGTCAGCGGGCCGGTCCTGGACGACCGCACCGGCCGCATCGTCGGCGTCACCGCCAAGCTCGGCGACGAGAAGCGGCCGGTCACCTTCCGGGCCCCGCTGGTGGTCGCCGCCGACGGCAACTCCACCCGGCTCTCGCTCGCCATGGGCCTGCACCGCCGCGAGGACCGCCCGATGGGCGTCGCCTACCGCACCTACTTCAACTCGCCGCGCCACGACGACGACTACCTGGAGTCCTGGCTGGAGCTGTGGGACACCCGCGGCGGCCAGCGCAAGCTGCTGCCCGGCTACGGCTGGGTCTTCGGCATGGGTGACGGCACCTCCAACGTCGGCCTCGGCATCCTCAACTCCTCGCCCGCCTTCGGCGAACTCGACTGGCGCGAGGTGCTCAAGGCCTGGTGCGCCGGCATGCCCGAGGAGTGGGGCTACACCCCCGAGAACATGACCGAGCCGATCCGCGGCGCCGCGCTGCCGATGGCCTTCAACCGGCAGCCGCACTACACCCGCGGCCTGCTGCTCGTCGGCGACGCCGGCGGCATGGTCAACCCGTTCAACGGCGAGGGCATCGCCTACGCGATGGAATCCGGCCAGATCGCCGCCGGCGTCATCGTGCAGGCCCACGCCCGCCTCACCGACGGCGGCCGCGAGCGCGCCCTGCAGGCCTACCCGCGCATCCTCAAGGAGGTGTACGGCGGCTACTACACGCTCGGCCGCGCCTTCGTGAAGCTCATCGGCAACCCCAAGGTGATGCAGCTCGCCGCCCAGCACGGCCTGCCCCGGCCGCTGCTGATGCGCTTCACCCTGAAGCTGCTCGCCAACCTCACCGACCCGAAGGGCGGCGACGCGATGGACCGCGTGATCAACGGGCTGGCGAAGGTCGCGCCCAACGCCTGACGCCTGGTTTGGGCGTTTGCCCCACGCCTGTCCGCGGGTTCGTCTTCAGGCCTGTCCTCAGGTTTGTCCTGAGGCGTGTCCTGAGGCGTGACCTCAGGCTTCGGCCTCCGCCGTCTCCTCGGGCCCGTCGACCGGGTGCCGGGAGGCGGCGGAGCGCTGTTCGACGTAGGCCAGGCGTTCGGCGAACACCCGCGCCGCGTCGGGGGTGAGCGTCCGCAGGGCGACGAGGGCGCTGAAGACGACGTCGCAGAGCTCGTGCTGGACGTCCTCCCAGGAGTGGGTGACGCCCTTGCGCGGGTTCTGACCGGTGGCGCCGATCACCGCCGCGCCGACCTCGCCGACCTCCTCGGAGAGTTTGAGGAGCCGCAGCAGACGTTCTTCCTGCGGTGACTGCGTGCTGTGCTCGTCCAGCCATGCGACCAGGTGGTCGACGCTCTCCCAGATCCGGCTGTCCATGCGGTGCTGCTCCCTGCGGTGTCGTTGGTGCTGCCACCGTACGGGAGCGGCCACGGGGGCTGGGCCGGCCGGGTCCGCCCGGCCGGCTCGCCCGGTGGTTGTGGTTCGGCCGGCCCGCCCGGCGGTTGTGGTTCGGCCGACCGGGACGGTTGACTGACTGCCGGTTGGTGTTCGGTCGGCTGGGACGTTCGGCCGGCTGGTCAGTGCTTGCTGATCTTCACGTGGCGGATGTTCACGGGGACGTTGGGGTAGCCGTCGCCGGGGCCGTTCTGGTCGTCCTCGCCGACGGCGGCGATCTTCTGCAGGACGTCCAGGCCGGCCGTGACCCGGCCGAACGGGGTGTAGGCGGGGGAGAGCTTGGTGTCCTTCCAGACGATGAAGAACTGGCTGCCGTTGGTGTTCGGACCGGCGTTGGCCATCGCCACGGTGCCGGCCGGGTAGGTGGCGCCGGTCAGGTTCTCGTCCGGGAAGGAGTAGCCCGGACCGCCGCTGCCCGTTCCGGTCGGGTCGCCGCACTGCAGGACGTAGATCCGCTGGGTCGTGAGGCGGTGGCAGTGGCTGCGGTCGAAGTAGTCGTGCTCGGCCAGGAAGCGGAACGAGAAGGTGGTGCAGGGCGCCTTGTCGGTGAGTGCCTCGAAGGCGATCGGGCCCTGGTTGGTTCGCAGGGTCGCGCGGTAGGGGCGGGCGGCCTTCTCGGCGTCGAAGACCGGGATGCCCTTGAAGTTGTCGGCCGGGACGGCGGGTGTGTAGGTGCAGGCCGCGCTCTGGGCCGGGGCAGCGCCGGAGGGGGCCGCGACGGCCGTGCCGGTGCTCGCCGCGAGCGGGAGGGCGGTGGCGGCGGCGACCAGCGCCCAGTGCTTGCGCTTCACGTGACGGGCCTTCCGGGGGGTGGTGGACGGCGTGCTTGTCATGGAGGAATCATCCACGGCCGGGTGGGTCTCCGGTAGGGGGCGGGGCGGCGGGGGCTCCTTTGGCTGAAGGGGTGGTGATGGATGGTCAGTTCCTCTTCGGGGCGTGGTTGATCGGTGGGCGGGATCGGGATGGGGCGGCCTGACGGGTGGGCTGTGGGTGAGGGCGCGGTGGGCGCCGGGCCCTACGGGGTGGGGGTGGCCGGTGTGGTGCCGGGCTCCGGGTCGGTCGGGGTGGTCGAGGTGGTCATGAACAGCCCGGCGCGGGCGGCCAGGGTGGCGGCGTCGGCGGCCCGCTCGGCGGTGCGGGCGTCCAGCGGTTCACCGGTGACGAACAGTCGGTAGTAGAGCGGGGCGGTGGCGGCGCTGACCACCTCGGCGCCGTCCGTTCCGACGGGCAACTCGCCGCGAGCGACTGCCCGTTCGGCGACCTCGGCGGCCTGGTGGTGGCGGGCCGCGAAGAAGTCGCGGAGAGCTGCCGCGCCGACGTCGGAGCGCTGGGCGGCGGAGATCAGCGCGATGGGCGTGGGGCTCTGCTCGGGGTCGGTGAAGACGTCGAACACCTCCTGGGTGATGCGGCGGAGGTCCTCCTGGAGGTCTCCGGTGTCGGGCAGCGGCCAGGGCTGGTCGGCCGAGGCGGTCAAGGCGTCCGCGACCAGGCCGTCGATCCCGCCCCACCGGCGGTAGAGGGTCGCCTTGTGGACGCCGGACCGGGCCGCGACCGCCTCGGCGGTGAGTCCGTCGTAGCCCTTCTCCGTGACCTCGGCGAGCGTGGCGGCGACCACGTTCGTACGGACCCGGGCGCTTCGGCCGCCGGGGCGCGGGGTCGGTGTGCGGGGCTGCTGATCGGGGTGGGTGGGCTCGCTCAAAGTCGACTCCAGTCGCATTAAGACTTGCTGTGGCGTGGCGATCGTGCCATGATCATCGTAATGCGACTGGAGTCGCATTACGAGAGGAGCTCATGTGACCGCCATCGCCATCCCCGACCCGACCGCCCTCCACCCGCTCGCCGGCCACGACCGAGTGGTCCTGCTGCGCCCGCTGGTCACCGACCCGAGGATCGAGGTCGGCGAATACACCTACTTCGACGGCCCTGACGGAGCCACCCGCTTCGAGGAGCGCAACGTCCTCTACGCGTACGGCCCCGAACGGCTGGTGATCGGCAAGTACTGTGCGATCGCCACCGGAACCCGCTTCCTGATGGCCGGGGCCGCCCACCCGACCATCGGCGTGTCCACCTTCCCCTTCACGATGTTCGGCGGCAGCTGGACCGAGCAGACCCTCGACATCGTCACAGGTCTCCCCAGCCGGGGTGACACCGTGGTCGGCAACGACGTCTGGTTCGGATTCGGTGCCACCGTCCTGCCCAGTGTCAGGATCGGCGACGGAGCGATCATCGCGGCCGGTGCGGTGGTGACCGCCGACGTCGAGCCCTACACGATCGTCGGCGGCAATCCCGCCCGCCCGATCCGGCGCCGCTTCGACGACGCCGACATCGAACGCCTGCTCCGCGCCGCCTGGTGGGACTGGCCGGTCGAGCTCGTCACCGAGCACGTCCGCGCGATCATGTCCGGCACCCCAGCCGACATCGAGGCCATCGCCGAGACGAACGGCGTGCTCGCCTCCTGACCCGCCGGCAGCACCCGGCAGGGGCATTGATCACCGGCGGCCCGGTGCGCGAAGATGGCGCCCCCTTGCTCCATCCCTCACCCCGTCCGCCGCTGAGCCACACGCCCAGCTCCCGGGTCCGTCCGACGCCGTACGGTCCTCGCACCCGCCGGTTCCGTTCGCTCGGAGGGATCCTCCTCATGCGTGCCTCCCTGTCCTCGTCATCATCGGTTCTTCGTGATCTGCCGGTCCTGCTCGTGGCAGTGGTCTGGGGGTCGAGCTTCCTCGCCGTCCAACGGGTGGCCGAGCCCGGGACGGTCGTGGCGATGCTCGTGTTGCGCTTCGGGGTGGTGCTGCCGTTGCTCGGGCTCACCGCCTGGCGGGCCCTGCGGAAGCTGAGTCGCGCCGAGTGGCTCGGCGGCGCCGCACTGGGCCTGGTCCTCAGCGGGATCTTCCTGCTGGAGACCTACGGCGCCGTGCACACCTCCGCAACCAACGCCGGGCTGATCATCAGCCTCGCCATGGTCCTCACCCCGCTCGGCGAGAGCGCCCTCAGCAGGACCGCGCCACCACGGGCCTTCCTTGCGGCGGCCGGTCTGGCCGTCCTCGGCGTCGCCCTCCTCACCGGCGACGGCGGACTGCGCCCTCCGACGCTCGGTGACCTACTGGTGCTGGGCGCCGCCCTCGTCCGCTCCGGGTACGTCCTCGCGATGGCCCGCGCCCGGGCCGTACGCGACACCGACATGCTCGCCGTCACCTGGGTCCAGCTCGCCGTCGCCACCGCAGTGTTCGCGGTCGTCGCACTCGCCGGCGGGCCCGCGCCGTGGGCCGTCGCGCTTTCGTACGGAGCCGGCCAGTGGGCCTGGCTGCTGCACCTGTCCTTGTTCTGCACGCTCTTCGCCTTCTTCGTTCAGATGTGGGCCGTCCGGGCGACCTCGCCGTCCCGGGTGAGCCTGTTGCTCGGTACCGAACCCCTGTGGGCCGCCGTCTTCGGCATCACCGTCGCCGGCAACCGGATGGGCCCGCTCGCCTTGCTCGGCGGAGCCCTGGTGCTGGTCGCGACCGAGTGGGGCCGGCGGACCGCCCCCACACCACGCCCGGCCGAGGGCGATGAGGAGCGTGAGAGTGAGCTCGACGTGGTGGGATCGAGCCCGGAGGCGGCCCCGGTGTGACCCGTCGCCTTCGTCACCGGCGGTGCCACAGCGTCCGACGGGCGTAGTCGACGGTGACCACGCCGAGCAGCGGCCCCCAGGCGACCAGGGGCAGGTAGGCGAGGGTCATCACCAGGGCGCTGAAGCCGCGCGGCGAATCCGGCTGGGCCAGGTTGTGGGCCCAGCGGCCGAACAGACCCTCCATGCCGAGGACGGTGAGTATCACCGAGCCCAGCACGGCCGGGACGATCGCGGCGAGCGGCTGGACCCGGTGGCCGCCGATCAGCGGGATCCACCGGGGCACCACCAGCCCCCAGGGCCGGACCAGACCCACAGTCAGGAAGGCCAGCGCCTCGGTCAGGATGCTCAACACCACGCAGTAGACCGTTCCCCAACCCGGCTGGTGCGCGTTGTAGGCCGCAGCCGTCGCGCCGGTGAAGCCGACCGGGACGCCGAAGCCGAAGACGATCCGCCACACTCCGGAGGGGACGGTGCTCAAGGCGGCGGTCTTGGCGGCCAGTTCGGCCCAGCGCGGCGCCGGCGGGACGGCGCCGGCAGGAGCGGTGGGGGTCGGGCGGTACGTGATCCCGGCCTTGATCATGAGCTTGGACATGGTGTTGAACTCCTATCCCGGGCGGTCCCGGTGGCCGATCCGATGACTCAAGACTGGCGCCCCCGAGACGATGCCGGCAGATGCCGATCGGGCTGTTCCTCCTGCTCAACCGGCCTGTGAAATATGCCGATCGGCACAGGCCTTCCGTCTGCGCGGCGTCGTAATGTGACGGCATCCGAAGAGTCGAGGAGAGGTGGTGGCGATGACTCAGATCCTGTCCGGGGCCGTCCTGGTCCTGGCGCTGCCGGCCTGGGCGGCGCGTCGGCGGCACGGGGCGGCGGCCGTGACCCTGGTGCTCGGGGCCGCGTCGCTCGTGGTGACGGTCGCCGTCTGGCTCCTCGGCCGCTGGGCTGAGGGCAACCGCTGGGCCGGGCTGCTGGGCCTGGTCGAAGTGGGCGTCCTGGCGCTGTCGGTGGTCATCAGCCTGCGTACGGAGGACGGCCCGCGGTGCGCGGCGGCGGTCTGGACGGCGTGCGGAGCGGTCGCGCTCTGGCTGTCCCGCTTCGCGATCGTCGACGGGCCCGGGGACATACTGACGGTCTTCGGGTTCGGCTCGATGCTCTCAGTGCCGGCCGTTCTGGTCGGGCTCTACCTCCGAGGCCTGGACGAGGGGCGCAACAGGGCGGTGGTCGAGGCCAGACGAGCGCAGCGGATCGAACTGGCCCACGACCTCCACGACTTCGTGGCGCACGACGTCAGCGGCATGGTCGCCCAGGCCCAGGCGGGGGCGTACCTGGCCGCCATCGACCCGGCACGGGCGGCCGAGATGTTCGAGCGGATAGAGCAGGCAGGGCAGCGGGCGCTGGCCTCGCTGGACCGGACCGTGCAGCTGCTTCGCAGCGAGGAGGCCGGCGGTCGCAGCCCACAGCCTGGTCTCGCCGAACTGGCTGAGGTGGCCGAGCAGTTCACCGCTGCAGGCGGCGCCGAGGTCCAGCTGGAGCTGCCGGACCAGTCGGTTCCGCGAGAGGTCGGCAGGACGGTCCACCGAATCGTCGTCGAGGCGCTGACCAACGTTCGCCGGCACGCCCGGGGCGCCCGCCGGATCGACATCCGGGCTCGCTGCGCCGGTGAGTGGCTGGAGCTGACCGTGACGAACGACGGCCGGGCGCCGGGTCTGATCGGCCGCCCCCGCCGCGGCGGCGGCAGCGGATTGCCAGGGCTGGCGGCGCGTGTGGAGGCTCTGGGTGGCACGTTCGAGGCAGGTGCGCACGAGCAGGAGGCCTGGCGGGTGACAGCGAGGCTGCCGTTGGCGGAGCGGGAGGAACCGGAGCGGCCGGAGACCCCGATGAGGACCAGTGCGGACGCAGGGGAGAAGAGCAGATGAGCAGCAACGCAAGGCCGATTCGGATCCTGATCGCCGACGACCAGGCCGATGTCCGCAGCGCGTTCCGGATGATCCTGGACGTCCAGCCGGACATGACGGTGGTGGCCGAGTCGGCGGACGGCGCCGCAGCGGTTCAGGAAGCGAAAAGGCTGCGGCCGGACGTGGTGCTCGCAGACATCCGGATGCCGAAGCTCGACGGCCTGGAGGTCACGCGGCAGCTGGCCGACCAGTGCAAGGTGATCGTGGTGACCACCTTCGACCTGGACGAGTACGTGCACACGGCCTTGCGGCACGGTGCGGCGGGCTTCCTGCTGAAGCGTTCGGGGCCGGTACTGCTGATCGAGGCGATCCGGGCGGCGATGGCCGGGGACGCGTTGATCAGTCCACAGATCACGGTCCGGCTGCTGCAGCACATGGCGTTGCCGGGATCCAACCCGGCGTCCGGGCCGGCCGCGACAGGCGTGCCGGGCCCGTTGATAGCGGGCCCGGTGGAGGAACTGACCGAGAGAGAAAGGGAGATCGCTGAGCTGGTGGCCGACGGAGCGACCAACGCCGAGATCGGTGCCGGGCTCTTCATCTCACCGGGAACCGTGAAGAACCACCTCGCCAACATCCAGCGCAAGCTCGGCGCCCGTAACCGGGTGGGCGTCGCGGCCTGGGTGTGGGAACAGGCGGTCGGCAACCGGTAGCCGATGCCTGGCCCACAGGGCGGGAGCGGATCAGTGGAGGCGGCCCGCGCAAGGGTGAGCCCGAGAACGAAAGGGAGGCAAGGGCGGAGGCGGAGGCGGGCCCGGGGATTTGAGGGCCGCACCGAGAAGTTGGGCCTGCCCGCAACGGGAGGCAGAGCCGCGTAAGCGGTGGTGGCGGAGGTGGACGGCGGAGGAGGAGGGCGAGGGCGGGCCCCCAGGCGCCCATAGGCTGCCGGAGCTGCGAGCGCGCCGCAGCTCCGCGCTGGGACCGGCCGGCCCAGCGCAGGGTGACACCGGCAGCAGGTGGGCAACCCTGGCGCGGGCGGCGGGCGGCGGGCGGGTGGGGGGAGGGGGAGGGGGAGGGAAACCCCCACGACAACTTCGCGCACTTGTGAACGAAGGGTCAAGCAAGCGTTCATCCCCCCACCACCCCTCCGAGTGAGCCCCCATAACACGTCAACCTGCCGCCCAGAAATTTGCCATCCACGATGCATAGTTGATATAGGAACCAGCCCCTGACCAGCTGCTCCAAAGACAAATGCGACTACTTGTGACCATTTGACTCCTTTGCGCTGACAACTCTGGGCATGTTCACATTCGCCACCATTCACATGGTGTCGTAGATCACAAAGATGACGTTGAACTGCGTGTCGCAGATCACAAGCCACCGGGCATAGGATGCGCTCGTTCCAGGCTTTGTGAACTGCCTCACATGAGGTGGATCTCGGGAACTGGAGCGCGGGTTCACCTCAGCGTGACCTGCCGGTTCCGATCTGCAGTCAAGGACGACTGGACGGAGGGAGCGGGGGCTATGAATGCCTACGCGCCGATCCTCGTACTCGGTGCCATCGCGGCGGCGTTCGCGGTCGGTTCCGTCGTGATGGCCTCACTCACCGGCCCCAAGCGCTACAACCGGGCCAAGTTGGAGGCGTACGAGTGCGGCATCGAGCCGACCCCGCAGCCCGTGGGCGGCGGTCGGTTCCCGATCAAGTACTACCTGACGGCGATGCTCTTCATCGTCTTCGACATCGAGATCGTCTTCCTCTACCCCTGGGCGGTGACCTTCGACGCCCTGGGGATCTTCGGGTTGGTCGAGATGCTCCTGTTCATCGCCACCGTCTTCGTCGCCTACGCCTACGTCTGGCGACGCGGCGGCCTGGAGTGGGACTGAGCACGCCTGGAGTGGGACTGAGCACGGGGTGGTCCGCCCCACCCGTCGACCCGGCGCGCGACCGCTTGTGAACGGGCGGACAAGCCGGAACCTGCCGACGTTCCAGATGACTTGAGGGCATTGAGAGGGATCTGATGGGAATCGAGGAGAAGCTGCCGAGCGGCTTTCTGCTCACGACCGTGGAGACGGCCGCCGGCTGGGTGCGCAAGGCGTCACTCTTCCCGGCCACCTTCGGTCTGGCCTGCTGCGCGATCGAGATGATGACCACCGGCGCCGGCCGCTACGACCTGGCCCGGTTCGGCATGGAGGTCTTCCGGGGCTCCCCCCGGCAGGCGGATCTGATGATCGTGGCGGGCCGGGTGAGCCAGAAGATGGCCCCGGTGCTGCGCCAGGTGTACGACCAGATGGCCAACCCGAAGTGGGTCATCTCGATGGGCGTCTGCGCCTCCTCCGGCGGGATGTTCAACAACTACGCGATCGTCCAGGGCGTCGACCACATCGTCCCGGTGGACATCTACCTGCCCGGTTGCCCGCCCCGCCCGGAGATGCTGATGGACGCCATCCTGAAGCTGCACGACAAGATCCAGCACGAGCCGCTGGGCGTGAACCGGCGCCGCGCCGAGGAGCTCGGCGAGGCCCTGGCCCTCAAGGCCACCCCGGTCAGCGAGATGCGGGGGCAGCTGCGATGAACGAGCAGGCACCCGAGACCCGCCGCGAGCAGCCGGTGCGCGAGATCCCGGTCGAGGTGGTCGGCCGCCGCCAGGGCATGTTCGGCACCCAGGGCACCGGCGACACCTCCGGCTTCGGCGGCCTGGCCGCCCCGATCGTGCTGCCCGGTCCGAGCGAACGCCCGTACGGCGGCTGGTTCGACGAGGTCGCCGACGAGTTCGAGGGCGCCCTGGAGGAGCAGGGCCTGGACCCGGCCGAGGTGATCGAGAAGACCGTGGTCGACCGCGGCGAGCTGACCTTCCACCTCGACCGTGCCCACCTCCTGAAGGCCGTGCGCATCCTGCGCGACGACCCGGCGCTGCGCTTCGAACTGTGCCTGGGGGTCAGCGGTGTGCACTACCCCGGTGACAAGGGCCGCGAGCTGCACGCGGTCTACCACCTGCGCTCGATCACCCACGGCCGGCTGATCCGGCTGGAGGTCACCGCGCCGGACGCCGACCCGCGCATCCCCTCGGTGGTCAGCGTCTACCCGACCAACGACTGGCACGAGCGCGAGGCCTACGACTTCTTCGGCCTGGTCTTCGAGGGCCACCCGGCGCTCACCCGGATCATGATGCCGGACGACTGGCTGGGCCACCCGCAGCGCAAGGACTACCCGCTCGGCGGCATTCCCGTCGAGTACAAGGGCGCCCAGATCCCGGCACCCGACCAGCGGAGGTCGTACAGCTGATGAGTACTCAGCACTACGAGGAAGCAGACGCCCGCGAGACCACCGAGGGCCGGGTCTTCACCGTCACCGGCGGCGACTGGGGCGAAGTGGTCGAGGCGGTCGGCCGGGCCGACGACGAACGCATCATCGTCAACATGGGCCCCCAGCACCCGTCCACCCACGGCGTGCTGCGGCTGATCCTGGAGATCGACGGCGAGACGGTGAAGGAGGCCCGCTGCGGCATCGGCTACCTCCACACCGGCATCGAGAAGAACATGGAGTTCCGCAGCTGGGTCCAGGGCACCACCTTCGTGACCCGGATGGACTACCTGACCCCGCTGTTCAACGAGACCGCCTACTGCCTGGCGGTCGAGAAGCTGCTCGGCATCACCGACGACGTCCCGGACCGGGCCAGCGTCATCCGGGTGATGATGATGGAGCTCAACCGGATCGCCTCGCACCTGGTCTGCCTGGCCACCGGCGGCATGGAGATCGGCTCCACCACCCTGATGATCTACGGCTTCCGGGACCGCGAGCTGATCCTGGACGTCTTCGAGCTGGTCACCGGCCTGCGCATGAACCACGCGTACGTGCGCCCCGGCGGCCTTTCCCAGGACCTGCCCCCGGGCGCGGTGGACCAGATCCGCGAGGCGGTCCGCACCTTCCGCTCCCGGATGCACGAGTACGACAAACTGGCCACCGGCAACCCGGTGTTCAAGGCCCGCCTGGTCGACGTCGGCTTCCTGGACCTGCCCGGCTGCCTGGCCCTCGGCGCGACCGGCCCGATCCTGCGCGCCACCGGCCTGCCGCACGACCTGCGCAAGACCGACCCGTACTGCGGCTACCAGGACTACGACTTCGAGGTCGCCACCGCGGACAGTGCCGACTCCTACGGCCGCTTCCTGATCCGCCTGGAGGAGATGAAGCAGTCGCTGCGGATCGTCGAGCAGTGCCTGGACCGGCTGCGCCCGGGCCCGGTCATGGTGGCCGACAAGAAGATCGCCTGGCCCGCCCAACTGGCCGTCGGGCCGGACGGCATGGGCAACTCGCTCGACCACATCCGCAAGATCATGGGCACCTCGATGGAGGCCCTGATCCACCACTTCAAGCTGGTCACCGAGGGCTTCCGGGTCCCGGTCGGCCAGGCGTACGCGGCGGTCGAGTCGCCCAAGGGCGAGCTGGGCGTGCACGTGGTCAGCGACGGCGGGACGCGCCCGTACCGGGTCCACTTCCGGGATCCGTCGTTCACCAATCTGCAGACGATGGCGGCGATGTGCGAGGGCGGCCAGGTGGCCGACGTGATCGTCGCGGTGGCCGGGATCGACCCGGTGATGGGAGGCGTGGACCGGTGACCAACGTCGAACTCGGACTGCCGGCGCTGCCGGCCCCGCCCTACCCCGAGGAGGTGCGCGCCCGGCTGGCCGCCGACGCCGCCGAGCTGATCGGCCGCTACCCGCAGGCCCGTTCGGCGCTGCTGCCGCTGCTGCACCTGGTGCAGGCCGAGGAGGGCTTCGTCAGCCCGACCGGGATCCGGTTCTGCGCCGAGCAGTTGGACCTCACCACCGCCGAGGTCACCGCCGTCGCCACCTTCTACACGATGTACCGGCGGCGCCCCGCCGGGAAGTACCACGTCGGGGTCTGCACCAACACCCTGTGCGCGGTGCTCGGCGGCGACCAGATCTTCGCCGAGCTCCAGCAGCACCTGGGGATCGGCAACAACGCCACCACCGAGGACGGCCAGATCTCGATCGAGCACATCGAGTGCAACGCCGCCTGTGACTACGCGCCGGTGGTGATGGTCAACTGGGAGTTCTTCGACGACCAGACCCCGGAGAGCGCCCGGCAGCTGGTCGACGACCTGCGGGCCGGCCGCGAGGTGCGGCCCACCCGCGGCGCCCGGCTGTGCGGTTTCAAGGAGACCGCCCGGATCCTGGCCGGCTTCCCCGACGAGCGCCCGGGCGCCAACGACGAGTCCGGCGCCGGCGGTGCCGCCTCACTGGCCGGCCTGCGGCTGGCCCGCGGCGAGGCCCTGCCCGGCACCGGCGGCACCAAGGTCGTCGCCCCCCGCCACGAGGAGCCCCGCCACGAGGAGCTCCGCCACGAGGAGCCCCGCCACGAGGAGCTCCGCCCCGAGGAGCCCCGCCCCGAGGAGCCGGGCCAGGAGGCCAAGGCCGACGGCCAGGAAGGGACCGAAGCGTGATGACCTCCGCCGAGCCGGCCGAGAAGCTGCTCACCCCCGTCCTGTCCGACCCCTGGGACGACAGCCGCCCCTGGACCCTCGCCACCTACCGCCGCCACCACGGCTACGAGGGCCTCAAGGCGGCCCTCGCCATGCCCCCGGACGACGTGATCGCCCTGGTCAAGGACTCCGGCCTGCGCGGCCGCGGCGGCGCAGGCTTCCCCACCGGGATGAAGTGGCAGTTCATCCCGCAGAACGACGGCAAGCCGCACTACCTGGTGGTCAACGCGGACGAGTCCGAGCCGGGCACCTGCAAGGACATCCCGCTGCTGTTCGCCAACCCGCACGCGCTGATCGAGGGCATGATCATCGCCTCCTACGCGATCCGCTGCGACCACGCCTTCATCTACCTGCGCGGCGAGGTCGTCCCGGTGCTGCGCCGCCTGCACGCGGCCGTCGCCGAGGCGTACCGGGCCGGGCTGCTGGGCCGCGACGTCCTCGGCTCCGGCGTGAACCTCGACATCACCGTGCACGCCGGCGCCGGCGCGTACATCTGCGGCGAGGAGACGGCGCTGCTGGACTCGCTTGAGGGCCGTCGCGGCCAGCCGAGGCTGCGGCCGCCGTTCCCGGCGGTGGCCGGCCTGTACGCCTGCCCGACGGTGGTCAACAACGTCGAGTCGATCGCCTCGGTGCCGGCGATCCTGGCCCGCGGCAAGGAGTGGTTCAAGGGCCTGGGCACCGAGAAGTCCCCCGGCTTCACGCTCTACTCGCTCTCCGGCCACGTCACCAACCCGGGCCAGTACGAGGCGCCGCTGGGCATCACCCTGCGCCAGCTGCTGGACCTCAGCGGCGGCGTCCGGGCCGGGCACCGGCTGAAGTTCTGGACCCCGGGCGGCTCCTCCACCCCGATGTTCACCGACGAGCACCTCGACGTCCCGCTGGACTACGAGGGCGTCGGCGCGGCCGGCTCGATGCTCGGCACCAAGGCGCTGCAGGTCTTCGACGAGACCACCTGCGTGGTGCGGGCGGTCACCCGCTGGACCGAGTTCTACGCCCACGAGTCCTGCGGCAAGTGCACCCCCTGCCGGGAGGGCACCTACTGGCTGGTCCAGCTGCTGCGGCGGATCGAGGCGGGCGAGGGCGTCGAGGGGGATCTGGAGAAGCTCCTCGACATCGCCGACAACATCAACGGCAAGTCCTTCTGCGCGCTGGGCGACGGCGCGGCCAGCCCGATCGTCTCCTCGCTCAAGTACTTCCGGGCCGAGTACGAGCAGCACCTGGCCGAGCGCCGCTGCCCGTTCGACCCGGCCGCCTCCACCGTCTGGGCCGACGGCCCCCGCCCCGGCCACCAGTCCGCCACCGAAAGGGAGGTGCACGCGTGACGATCACCGAGCCGACCGCCTCCACGAACGACGGAGCCACGGTCGAACTGGTCACGCTCACCATCGACGGCGTCGAAGTGAAGGTCCCCGAGGGCACCTTGGTGATCCGGGCCGCCGAGACCATCGGCACCCAGATCCCGCGCTTCTGCGACCACCCGCTGCTGGACCCGGCCGGCGCCTGCCGGCAGTGCATTGTGGAGATCGAGGGCCAGCGCAAGCCGGTGGCCTCCTGCACCGTCCCGGTCGCCGAGGGCATGGTGGTGCGCACCCAGCTGAGCTCGCCGGTGGCCGAGAAGGCGCAGCGCGGCGTGATGGAGCTGCTGCTGATCAACCACCCGCTGGACTGCCCGGTCTGCGACAAGGGCGGCGAGTGCCCGCTGCAGAACCAGGCGATGTCCACCGGTGACGCGGATTCCCGCTTCGAGGGCATGAAGCGCACCTACGAGAAGCCGGTGCCGATCAGCAGCCAGGTGCTGCTGGACCGGGAGCGCTGCGTGCTGTGCGCGCGCTGCACCCGGTTCTCGCAGCAGATCGCCGGGGACCCGTTCATCGACCTGGTGGAGCGCGGGGCGCTGCAGCAGGTCGGCACCGGGGAGGGGGACGACTTCGAGTCGTACTTCTCCGGGAACACCATCCAGATCTGCCCGGTGGGTGCGCTGACCTCGGCGGCTTATCGTTTCCGCTCGCGCCCCTTCGACCTGACCTCCTCGCCGAGCGTGTGCGAGCACTGTGCGGCGGGCTGCGCCCAGCGCACCGACCACCGGCGGGGCAAGGTGCTGCGCCGGCTGGCGGGCGAGGACCCGGCGGTGAACGAGGAGTGGAACTGCGACAAGGGCCGGTTCGCCTTCCGCTACGCCCAGTTGCGGGACCGGCTGACGACGCCGCTGGTGCGGGAGGACGGCGAGCTGGTGCCGGTGTCCTGGCCGGAGGCGCTGGCCCGGGCGGCGCAGGGGCTGCGCGGGGTCCGTACCGGCGTGCTGACCGGCGGCCGGGTGACGGTGGAGGACGCGTACGCGTACGCGAAGTTCGCCCGGGTGGTGCTGGGCACCAACGACGTGGACTTCCGGGCCCGCCCGCACAGCGGTGAGGAGGCGGACTTCCTGGCCGCGGCGGTGGCCGGGCGCGGGGTGGACGTGGACGGCGGCGGCCTGAGCTACGAGCGGCTGGAGCAGGCTCCGGCGGTGCTGCTGGCCGGCTTCGAGCCGGAGGAGGAGTCGCCGATCGTCTTCCTGCGGCTGCGGAAGGCGAGCCGCGCGAAGGGGCTGAAGGTGTTCTCGGTGGCGGCCTTCGCCTCCCGGGGGCTGGCGAAGCTGCGCGGTGCGCTGCTGCCGACGGCTCCGGGCACCGAGCCGGAGTGGTTCGCGGCGCTGGCCGCGGACGAGCCGTTGAACGACGACGCCGGGCGGGCGGCCGAGCTGCTGCGCCGGCCGGGCGCGGTGATCCTGGCGGGCGAGCGGCTGGCGGCGGTGCCGGGTGCGCTGACGGCGGTGCTGCGGCTTGCGCACGCGACCGGGGCCGAGCTGGCCTGGGTGCCGCGCCGGGCGGGCGAGCGCGGGGCGGTGGAGGCGGGTGCGCTTCCGGGCCTGTTGCCGGGTGGCCGTCCGGTGGCCGCGGCGGCGGCGCGGGCGGAGGCGGCCGCGGTGTGGGGGGTGGCGGAGCTGCCGTCGCGTCCGGGCCGGGGCACCGGCCAGATCCTGACCGCGGCGGTGCAGGGCGATCTGGACGCGCTGCTGGTCGGCGGGGTGGATCCGGACGACCTGCCGGATCCGGCGCTGGCCAGGGAGGCCTTGGCGGCGGCGTTCGTGGTGTCGCTGGAGCTGCGTCCGTCGGCGGTGACCGAGCGGGCCGACGTGGTGCTGCCGGTGGCGGCGGTGGCGGAGAAGGCGGGCACCTTCCTGGACTGGGAGGGCCGGGTGCGGATGTTCGAGGCCGCGCTCAAGCCGGACCAGCAGATGGGCCGTCACCTCCAGTCGGACCTGCGGGTGCTGGCGATGCTGGCGGACGCGCTGGGGCACCGGCTGGGCCTGGCGGATGTGCGGGCGGCCCGGCTGGAGCTGGACCGCTTCGAGCCGTGGCGGGGTGACCGGGCGGCCGCTCCGGCGGCGCACCCGGGTGTGCTGCCGCGGCCGGCCACGGGCCAGGCGGTGCTGGCGGGTTGGCGCCTGCTGCTGGACGAGGGCTCGCTGCAGCAGGGCGATCCGCACCTGGCGGGCACCCGGCACCGGGCGGTGGCCCGGGTCTCGGCGGCCACCGCGAAGGAGGTCGGCGCCGAGGCGGCCGGGGCGCTGCGGCTGACCGGCCCGGCCGGGTCGCTGGTCCTGCCGCTGGAGGTCACCGAGTCCGTCCCCGACCGCACGGTCTGGATCCCGCTCAACTCCACGCCGGGCGGCGCCCATCGCGCGCTCGGCACCACCGTCGGCCACCTGGTGACGATCGCCGCGGCCGAGCTCACGCCGGTCGCCGTCAAGGGCGCCGAGGACGCCAGGGGCGCAGCGGGCGTCGAGGGGGTCCGAAGCGAAGGCGACGGGGCCGAGGCCCGGGAAGGGGAGGTCCGATGACGACTCCGCAGCCGTACGAGACGCTCCACTTCTTCGGCCAGGACCCGTGGTGGCTGGTGCTGCTGAAGGCGGTGTTCTGCTTCGCGTTCCTGGTGCTGACGGTGCTGGTCGCGATCGTCTGGGAGCGCAAGGTGGTGGCCTGGATGCAGTTGCGCATCGGGCCGAACCGGCACGGGCCGTGGGGCCTGCTGCAGTCGCTGGCGGACGGGGTGAAGCTGGCGCTGAAGGAAGACCTGGTGGTCAAGGGCTCGGACAAGGTGGTCTACGTCCTGGCCCCGATCGTCTGCGCCATCCCGGCGTTCATGGCCTTCGCGGTGATCCCGTTCGGTCCGGCCGGCGACGAGGTGTCGATCTTCGGCACCCGGACGCCGCTGCAGCTGACCGACTTCCCGGTGGCACTGCTGTACGTGCTGGCGACGGCCTCGGTGGGCATCTACGGGATCGTGCTGGCGGGTTGGTCCTCCGGTTCGACGTACCCGCTGCTGGGCGGGCTGCGCTCCTCGGCGCAGATGATCAGCTACGAGATCGCGATGGGCCTGTCCTTCGCGGCGGTGTTCATCTACTCGGGTTCGATGTCGACCTCGGAGATCGTGGCGCACCAGCAGCCGACCTGGTTCGCGGCGCTGCTGCCGGTGTCGTTCATCGTCTACATCATCGCGATGGTGGGCGAGACCAACCGGGCGCCGTTCGACCTGCCGGAGGCCGAGGGCGAGCTGGTCGGCGGGTTCAACACCGAGTACTCCTCGCTGAAGTTCGCGATGTTCATGCTGGCCGAGTACGTCAACATGGTGACGGTCTCGGCGGTGGCCTCGACCCTGTTCCTGGGCGGCTGGCGCGCTCCGTGGCCGGTGTCGACCTTCTGGGCGGGCGCCAACCACGGCTGGTGGCCGATGCTGTGGATCACGCTGAAGATCCAGCTGCTGCTGTTCTTCTTCATCTGGCTGCGCGGCACGCTGCCCCGGTTCCGCTACGACCAGTTCATGAAGCTGGGCTGGAAGGTGCTGATCCCGGTCTCGCTGGTGTGGCTGGTGCTGATCGCGAGCGTGCGGGCGCTGCGCAACGAGGGGTACGGCTTCGGCGAGGTGGTGCTGTACGTCGGCGCGCCGGTCGGCGCGGTGCTGCTGCTGGCGCTGGTGCGGGACTTCCTGCGCAAGCAGCCCGAGGAGGCCGCGACGGCTGAGAACGGGCCCGACCAGGCGGGTGAGTTCGATCCGATGGCGGGCGGCTACCCGGTGCCGCCGATGCCCGGTCAGGTGCTTCCGCCGGTGCCGCGCCGGCCCAGCCGCGCCCCGAAGCAACTCCAGGACGCCCTCAACGGGGCCGACCATTCCGAAGGGAGCTGATCCGCGATGTCGTCCGACCAGACGGGCCGGCCCGAGCGGGCCGACCGGCCGTCGGTCCTCGGCCCGGCCGCCGGCTTCGGCGTGACCTTCAAGGCCATGTTCAAGAAGCGGCTCACCGAGCAGTACCCGGAGCAGAAGAAGCCCACCGCTCCGCGCTTCCACGGCCGCCACCAGCTGAACCGGCATCCGGACGGCCTGGAGAAGTGCGTCGGCTGCGAGTTGTGCGCGTGGGCCTGCCCGGCCGACGCGATCTACGTGGAGGGCGCGGACAACCGGGACGAGGAGCGCTACTCGCCCGGCGAGCGCTACGGCGCGGTCTACCAGATCAACTACGCCCGCTGCATCCTGTGCGGGCTGTGCATCGAGGCCTGCCCGACCCGGGCGCTGACCATGACCAACGAGTACGAGCTGGCCGATTCCTCCCGCAAGGACCTGATCTTCACCAAGGAGCAGCTGCTGGTGGGCCTGTCCGAGGGCATGGTCGACACCCCGCACGCGATCTTCCCGGGCGCCGACGAGGGCGCGTACTACCGGGGAGAGGTCACCGCGGCGGCGCCGGGGACGGTCCGGCAGGAGCGCACCGACCGGGAGAAGGAGGCGCGGCCGTGATCGCACATCTGGCGGCGGCGAGCGGGACGACCTCCACGGGTGAGGCCGTCCAGTTCTGGGTGCTCGCGGTGGTCGCGGTCGGCGGCGCGCTGGGCATGCTGGTGATGCGCAAGGCCGTGCACAGCGCGCTGTGCCTGGCGGCCACCATGCTGGCGCTGGCGGTCTGTTACATGGCCCAGGGCGCGGTGTTCCTGGGCGTGGTGCAGATCGTGGTCTACACCGGCGCGATCATGATGCTGTTCCTGTTCGTGGTGATGCTGGTCGGCGTGACCAGCGAGGACTCTCTGAAGGAGCAGCTGAGGGGCCAGCGGTTCGCGGCGGTGCTGTGCGGGCTGGGCTTCGGCGTGCTGCTGATCGCCGGGATCGCGAACGCGAAGCTGAACCACTTCACCGGGCTGGCCGAGGCCAACGCCGAGGGCAACGTGCCGGGCCTGGCCCGGCTGATCTTCACCCGGTACGTGTGGGCCTTCGAGGTCACCGGCGCGCTGCTGATCACGGCGGCGATCGGCGCGATGGTGCTGACCCACCGCGAGCACGTGAAGGCGCCGAAGACCCAGCGCGAGCTGGCGGCGCAGCGGGTCAGGGACAACATCCAGGTGCCGCCGCTGCCGGCGCCGGGCGTGTACGCGCGGCACAACGCGGTGGACGTCCCGGCGCTGCTGCCGGACGGCACGGTCGCCGAGGACTCGGTGATGGCGACGCTGCGCGAGCGCGGTCAGGTGCGGGACGTCAGTCAGGCGATGCTGCGGCGGATGGCGGAGCTGGAGAACAGCACGGCGGACTGGCTGGGCCGTCCGTCCTCGGAGCGGCCCGCGGTGGCCGGTCCGCGCAAGTCCCTGGAACCGGTGCCCAATCACGAGACCGGCGAGGAGGACGCGCAGTGAACCCGGTCAACTACCTGTACCTGTCGGCCCTGTTGTTCACCATCGGGGCGTCCGGGGTGCTGATCCGGCGCAACGCGATCGTGCTGTTCATGTGCGTCGAGCTGATGCTGAACGCCTCGAACCTGGCGCTGGTGACGTTCTCCCGGCTGCACGGGACACTGGACGGCCAGATCATCGCCTTCTTCACGATGGTGGTCGCGGCGGCCGAGGTCGTGGTGGGCCTCGCCATCATCGTCTCCATCTTCCGGACCAGGCACTCCGCTTCGGTCGACGACAGCAACCTGATGAAGCTGTAGGCGGAGGGCCTCGGTGAACTCTCTCATTCCGCTGCTGGTGGCGGCTCCGCTGGCCGGCGCCGCCCTGCTGCTGCTCGGCGGCCGGGCACTGGACCGGTCCGGCCACTGGCTGGCCACCGCGCTCGCCGCGCTCTCGTTCGGCTTCGGCCTGGTGCTGTTCTCGGACATGCTCGGCCGTGACGCCGAGCACCGGGCGGTGACGCAGCACCTGTTCAGCTGGGTGCCGGTGAACGCCTTCCAGGCGGACGTCTCGTTCCGGCTCGACCAGTTGTCGATGACCTTCGTGCTGCTGATCACCGGGGTGGGCACGCTGATCCACCTGTACTCGGTGGGCTACATGGCGCACGACGAGCGCCGGCGTCGCTTCTTCGCGTACCTGAACCTGTTCCTGGCCGCCATGCTGCTGCTGGTGGTGGCGGACAACTACCTGCTGCTGTACTTCGGTTGGGAGGGCGTGGGCCTGGCCTCGTACCTGCTGATCGGCTTCTGGCAGCACAAGCCGAGCGCGGCGACGGCGGCGAAGAAGGCCTTCATCGTCAACCGGGTCGGCGACATGGGCCTGTCGATCGCGATCATGCTGATGTTCGCGGAGTTCGGCTCCTTCGCCTTCACCCCGATCCTCGGTTCAGAAGGCACGGTCGGGGCGGCGCACCAGGCGAGCGAGGGCAAGCTGACGGCGATCGGCCTGATGCTGCTGCTGGCGGCCTGCGGCAAGTCGGCGCAGGTGCCGCTGCAGTCCTGGCTCGGGGACGCGATGGAGGGCCCGACCCCGGTCTCGGCCCTGATCCACGCGGCCACCATGGTGACCGCCGGGGTCTACCTGATCACCCGTTCCTCGGTGATCTTCGACCTGGCGCCGGACGCCCGGACCGCCGTGGTGGTGGTCGGCGCGGTGACGCTGCTGTTCGGTGCGATCGTCGGTTGTGCCAAGGACGACATCAAGAAGGCGCTGGCCGGCTCGACCATGTCGCAGATCGGCTACATGGTGCTGGCGGCCGGTCTCGGCCCGATCGGCTACGTCTTCGCGATCATGCACCTGGTGACCCACGGCTTCTTCAAGGCCGGGCTGTTCCTCGGCGCCGGGTCGGTCATGCACGGCATGAACGACGAGGTGGACATGCGTCACTACGGCGGTCTGCGCAAGTACATGCCGTGGACCTTCGCCACCTTCGGCATCGGCTACCTGGCCATCATCGGCTTCCCGGGCCTGTCCGGCTTCTTCTCCAAGGACCGGATCATCGAGGCGGCCTTCGCCGAGGGCGGCACCGAGGGCTGGATCCTCGGCCTGTGCGCGCTGGTCGGCGCGGCGATCACCGCGTTCTACATGACCCGGGTGATGCTGCTGACCTTCTTCGGCGAGAAGCGCTGGCAGCCCGACGAGGAGGGCAACCTCCCGCACCCGCACGAGGCGCCGAAGACCATGGTCATCCCGATGGTGCTGCTGGCCGTCGGCTCGGCCTTCGCGGGCGCGCTGTTCGACGTCAACGACCGGTTCCTGAAGTGGCTGGAGCCGGTCACCGGCCACAGCGAGGGCAATTCCCCGCTCGGCTCGTGGACCGTCACCGGGCTGACCACCGCCTGCATGCTGGCCGGCCTCGGCCTCGCGTACGTGATGTACGGGCGCTCGTCCGTCCCGGTGGTGCCGCCGGTCGGCTCCCCGCTCACCCGGGCCGCCCGCCGCGACCTGCTGCAGGACGACTTCAACCACGCCGTGCTGGTGCGGCCGGGCTCGGCGCTCACCGCGACCCTGGTCTTCTTCGACAGCCGCGGCCTGGACGGCCTCGTCAACGGCCTGGCCGCGCTCATCGGGGGCCTGTCCGGCCGGCTGCGGCGGGTCCAGAACGGCTTCGTCCGCTCGTACGCGCTCTCCATGTTCGGCGGCACGCTGGTGCTGGTCGCCTCGACTCTCCTGATGAGGTCCGTCTGATGAATCGCGCAGATTCCACCTGGGGGGTGCGGCCGTGAGCGTCCTGCTGACCACCACCTGCGCCGTCCCGGCGGCCGGCGCGGTGCTGACCGCCGCCCTGCCCGCCGGGGCCACCGAGGCCCGGCGCCGCACCACCAAGACCGTCGCGCTGGCCGTCTCGGCGGTCACCCTGGTGCTGGCCGCCGCCGTGGCGCTGCGGTTCGACCCGCACGGCGCCCGCTACCAGCTGACCGAGTCCTACGGCTGGATCCGTTCCTTCGGCATCACCTTCTCGCTCGGCGTGGACGGCATCGGCGCGGTGCTGGCCCTGCTGACGGCCGTCCTGGTGCCGATGGTGATGCTGGCCTCCTGGCACGACGCCGACCCGCCCTCCTTGCCCGCCAACGGGCTGGGGGCACCTCCCGGCCGCCAGGCTGGGGGAGAGGGGCCCAGCCCGGCCGCACCGGACGGGACCTTCGAGAACAGGCGGCGCACCCAGGGCTTCTTCGCCCTGATCCTGGCGGTGGAGGCGATGGTGATCGTCTCCTTCTACGCCACCGACGTCTTCCTGTTCTACGTGTTCTTCGAAGCCATGCTGATCCCGATGTACTTCCTGATCGGCGGCTTCGGCGACCGGGCGGGCGGCCCGGAGTCCGCGCGCCAGCGCTCCTACGCGGCCGTCAAGTTCCTGCTGTACAACCTGCTCGGCGGCCTGGTGATGCTGGCCGCCGTGATCGGCCTGTACGTGGTCGCCCAGGACCAGGGTCTGGGCACCTTCGACCTGCCCACGCTGACCGACGCGATCGCCGGCGGCAGCCTGAAGCTGTCCGGCACCGCGCAGAACGCGCTGTTCCTCGGCTTCTTCTTCGCCTTCGCGGTGAAGGCCCCGCTGTGGCCGCTGCACACCTGGCTGCCGAACGCGATGGGCGAGGCCACCGCCGGAACCGCCGTGCTGATCACCGCGGTGGTGGACAAGGTCGGCACCTTCGCGATGCTGCGCTTCTGCCTCGGGCTGTTCCCGGACGCCTCGAAGACCTTCGCCCCGGCGATCCTGGTGCTGTCGCTGATCGGGATCGTCTACGGCGCGCTGCTGGCGGTCGGTCAGAAGGACATCAAGCGGCTGGTCGCCTACGCCTCGATCTCGCACTTCGGCTTCATCATCATGGGCATCTTCGCGCTGACCAGTCAGGGCCAGAGCGGTGCGACCCTGTACATGGTCAACCACGGCCTGTCCACCGCCGCGTGGATGCTGGTGGCCGGCTTCCTGATCTCCCGGCGCGGCTCGCGGATGATCGCCGACTACGGCGGGGTGCAGAAGGTCGCCCCGGTGCTCGCCGGGACGTTCCTGATCGGCAGCCTGGCCACCCTGTCGCTGCCGGGACTGGCCCCGTTCGTCAGCGAGTTCCTGGTGCTGGTGGGCACCTTCACCCGCTACCCGGTGATCGGCGTGATCGCCACCATCGGCATCGTGCTGGCCGCGCTGTACGCCCTGCTGCTGTACCAGCGCACCATGACCGGCCCGGTGAAGGAGGGCGTGCGGTCGATGCCCGACCTCAAGGTCCGCGAACTGGCCGTGGTGGCGCCGCTGGTGGCGCTGACCATCCTGCTCGGCGTCTACCCCAAGCCGCTCACCGACCTGGTGAACCCGTCGGTGAACGCGACGCTCTCGCAGGTCCACCGGACCGACCCGGCGCCGGCCCACCCGGTCGCCGCCACCTCAGGAGGTGAGCAGAAGTGAGTGCCAGCGCAGTGCTCGCCGCCGCCGGCGGCAGCACCCCGAGCATCCCCGCACCGCACATCGAGTACGGCCAACTCTCCCCGATGCTGGTGGTGTTCGGCGCCGCCGTGGCCGGCATCCTGGTCGAGGCGTTCGTCCCCCGCAGGTTCCGCCACTGGAGTCAGGTCTCGCTCGCCCTGGTCGGGCTGGTCGGCGCCTTCGTCGCCGTGGTGGTGCTGGCCGCGCAGGGCCACGCGCCCCGGATCGACCTGCTGGCCATGGAGTCGGTCGCGCTGGACGGCCCGGCGCTGTTCCTGCAGGGCGTGATCCTGCTGGTCGCGGTCGTCACGGTGCTCACCTACGCCGAGCGCAGGCTGGAGCCGAAGGCCGGCGGCGCGCCCGCCGACGCCTTCGCCGCCCAGGCGGCCGCCACCCCGGGCGGGGAGCAGGAGCGGGCCGCGATCCGGGCCGGCTTCACCACCACCGAGGTCTTCCCGCTGACCATGTTCGCGGTCGGCGGCATGCTGCTCTTCCCGGCCGCCAACGACCTGCTGACCATGTTCGTGGCGCTGGAGGTCTTCTCCCTGCCGCTGTACCTGCTCTGCGCGCTGGCCCGGCGCCGCCGGCTGCTGTCCCAGGAGGCGGCGGTCAAGTACTTCCTGCTCGGCGCCTTCGCCTCGGCGTTCTTCCTGTTCGGCACCGCGCTGCTGTACGGCTACGCCGGCAGCGTGAAGCTCGGCGACATCGCGGACGTCGTCTCCGGCAAGGCGATGACCACCCCGGCGCAGCTGAGCACCACCCAGAGCGACGTGCTGCTGCTGACCGGTCTGGCGATGCTGGCGGTGGGCCTGCTGTTCAAGGTCGGCGCGGTGCCGTTCCACTCCTGGACCCCGGACGTCTACCAGGGCGCGCCGACCCCGGTGACCGGTTTCATGGCCTCGGCGACCAAGGTCGCGGCCTTCGGGGCGTTCCTGCGGCTGTTCTACGTGGCCTTCCCGGGGCTGCGGCTGGACTGGCGCCCGGTGCTGTGGGGCGTGGCGATCCTGACCATGGTGGTCGGCGCGGTGCTGGCGGTGACCCAGCAGGACGTCAAGCGGCTGCTGGCGTACTCCTCGATCGCGCACGCCGGGTTCATCCTGACCGGGGTGATCGCGGTCAACAAGCAGGGGCTGTCCTCGGTGCTGTTCTACCTGGCGGCGTACTCCTTCGTGACGCTCGGCGCCTTCGCCGTGGTCACCCTGGTGCGGGACTCCAAGGGCGAGGCGACCCACCTGTCCAGCTGGGCCGGGCTCGGCCGGCGTTCGCCGCTGGTGGCGGCGGTGTTCGCGCTGTTCCTGCTGGCCTTCGCCGGGATCCCGCTGACCTCGGGTTTCACCGGGAAGTTCGCGGTGTTCCAGGCGGCGGCGGCCGGCGGCGCGACGCCGCTGGTGATCGTCGGTGTGCTGAGCTCGGCGGTGGCCGCGTTCTTCTACATCCGGGTGATCGTGCTGATGTTCTTCTCCGACCCGAAGCCGGGCGGCCCGACGGTGGCGATCCCGAGCGCCTTCACGGCGACCGCGATCGGGGTGGGGGTGCTGGTCACGCTGGGCCTGGGCCTGCTGCCGCAGTACTTCCTGGACCTCGCCTCCAAGGCCTCTCTGTTCGCATACTGACCGTCATGGTCGGTTTGCTGGAGATCGGTCCGGATGCCCGGGCCGATCTCCAGCCTTTATTTCCGGATGAATTCGCCCCCACCGCCGCTTCGCCCACGAAGGCCTCCTGACCAGGGGTTCCGGCGCGGGCATGACGGGATCCGCACGCCCGTGCAGTGATCCACTCGCGACCGGATACCCTGCCTGTATGGCCAGCGGCGGCACTCAGGGACCAGGCCGCTAGATCGACCAGGGACAGAGGAGTGGTCTTCGTGACCGTCGTGGGACCCTTCGGGCTCAGCGTGCAGGACCGCGACCTGACCCGTGACGTCCAGATCGGACTGGACGCGGTGGAGGCGGCGCTCGCCGAGGCCGTCAAGTGCGACGTCCCCTTCATCACCGTCACCGCCAGCCACCTGCTCGAGGCCGGCGGCAAGCGCTTCCGCCCGCTGCTCCTGCTGCTGGCCGCCCAGTTCGGCGACCCCGGCGCGCCCGGCGTGGTGCCGGCCGCGGTGGTGGTCGAGCTGACCCACCTGGCCACGCTGTACCACGACGACGTGATGGACGAGGCCCCGGTGCGCCGCGGGACGGAGAGCGCCAACTCCCGCTGGGACAATTCGGTGGCCATCCTCACCGGCGACTTCCTGTTCTCCCGCGCCTCCCAGGTGCTGGCCGACCTCGGCCCGGCGGCGGTGCGGATGCAGGCCGAGGCCTTCGAGCGGCTGGTCACCGGCCAGATCCTGGAGACCCGCGGACCCGGCCCGGACGGGGACCCGCTGCTGCACTACCTGGACGTGCTGGAGGGCAAGACCGGCTCGCTGATCGCCGTCTCCTGCCGGATAGGAGCGCTGGTGGCCGGCGCCGAGCCGTGGCTGGTGGAGACCCTCGGCGAGTTCGGCGAGCGGATCGGCATCGCCTTCCAGCTGGCCGACGACGTGCTGGACATCGCCAGCGACGGCCACGAGTCCGGCAAGACCCCCGGCACCGACCTGCGCGAGGGCGTGCCCACCCTGCCGACCCTGCTGCTGCAGCAGATGCCGGCCGACCCGTCCGACCCCGACGACACCCGGCTGCGCGAACTGCTCACCCAGGACCTCTCCGACGACGACCTGCACGCCGAGGCGCTGCGCCTGCTGCGCGCCCACCCCGCGCTGGAGCGCGCCCGCCGGGAGACCCTGCGGCACGCCGAGGAGGCCCGGGCGCTGCTGGCCCCGCTGCCGGACTGCGCGGCGAAGGCGGCCCTGGACGGGCTGTGCGACGCGGTGGCGATCCGCACGATGTGACCGGTCCCGGGCGGTCCGGGAGCCGGTCCACGGTCGGCGCCCACGGCACCGCCGGGATGGGGGAGACTGGCTCCCGTCAGCTCACGCCTGCCCGGAAGGTCACCATGCGTCGCGTCGTCATCGCCGAGGACTCCGTACTGCTGCGGGAAGGTCTGACCCGGCTGCTCACCGACCGCGGCCTGGAGGTCGTGGCGGGTGTCGGGGACGGCGCCGCCCTGGTGAAGACCATCCACGACCTGGCGGCCTGCGACGCCCTGCCGGACGTGGTGGTCTCGGACGTGCGGATGCCCCCGACCCACACCGACGAGGGCCTGCGCGCCTGCGTGGAGCTGCGCGGGCGCTACCCGCAGCTGGGCGTGCTGGTGCTGTCGCAGTTCGTGGAGGAGCGCTACGCCTCCGAGCTGCTGGCCGGCTCGACCCGGGGCGTCGGCTACCTGCTGAAGGACCGGGTCGCCGAGGTGCGCGAGTTCGCCGACGCGGTGGTGCGGGTCGCCGAGGGCGGCACCGCACTGGACCCGGAGGTGGTGCAGCAGTTGCTCAGCCGCAGCCGCAAGGGCGACGTTCTGGCCAATCTCACGCCGCGCGAGCGCGAGGTGCTCGGCCTGATGGCGGAGGGGCGCACCAACGCGGCGGTGGCCAAGCAGCTGGTGGTCTCGGACGGCGCCGTGGAGAAGCACGTCAGCAACATCTTCCTCAAGCTCGGCCTGGCGCAGAGCCCGGAGGACCACCGCCGGGTGCTCGCGGTGCTCACCTACCTGAACTCGTAGCCGGGGGCTTCCGGCCCGGGTGCGGCGGGCCTGGTCCGTGCGCGGAATGATCTCCGGCGGTCGTGCGTTGTGGTGAGGTGCGGTACGAGCGTGGGCGGGTGAATTTCCTGCCGGAGTTCCGGCCGGGCTCGTGTACGCGCGCATAGGATGCGAGCGGTGCACCAGGCGGACGGGGCACGGGGCCACGCCCGCGGTGGTGTGCCCACGAGGAGGTCCGCGGCAGTGACCAGTCAGGTCGATCAGTCAGAGGCAGTGGACGGATCGGACGGCGGCGAGGGTCGTACGGGTCCCGCTCCAGGGGGCCCGCCGGAGAAGCGCGCCAAGCCCGTTCGCAGACTCGACCGGGTGATCATCCGGTTCGCCGGTGACTCCGGTGACGGCATGCAGCTCACCGGTGACCGGTTCACCTCGGAGACGGCCGCGTTCGGCAACGACCTCTCCACGCTGCCGAACTTCCCGGCCGAGATCCGGGCGCCCGCCGGGACGCTGCCGGGAGTGTCGTCCTTCCAACTGCACTTCGCCGACCACGACATCCTCACCCCGGGCGACGCCCCGAACGTGCTGGTGGCGATGAACCCGGCCGCCCTGAAGGCGAACCTGCCGGACCTGCCGCGCGGCGCGCAGATCATCGTCAACACCGACGAGTTCACCAAGCGCGCGCTGGCGAAGGTCGGTTACCCGGCGGATCCGCTCGGCGACGGTTCGCTGGACGGCTTCCACCTGCACAAGGTGCCGCTCACCACGCTGACCCTGGAGGCGCTCAAGGACAGCGGACTGGCCCGCAAGGACGCCGAGCGGGCGAAGAACATGTTCGCCCTGGGGCTGCTGTCCTGGATGTACCACCGGCCCACCCACGGCACCGAGGCCTTCCTGCGCGGCAAGTTCGCCAAGAAGCCGCAGATCGCCGAGGCGAACATCAGCGCCTTCCGGGCGGGCTGGAACTTCGGCGAGACCACCGAGTCCTTCGCGGTCTCCTACGAGGTGGCACCGGCCAAGCTCCCGGCCGGGCGCTACCGCAACATCTCCGGCAACCTGGCGCTGTCCTACGGGCTGATCGCCGCCGCGCAGCGCTCCGGCCTGCCGCTCTACCTGGGGTCGTACCCGATCACCCCGGCCTCGGACATCCTGCACGAGCTGTCGAAGCACAAGAACTTCGGGGTGCGCACCTTCCAGGCCGAGGACGAGATCGCCGGCATCGGCGCGGCGCTCGGCGCGGCCTTCGGCGGGGCGCTCGGCGTGACCACCACCTCCGGGCCGGGCGTGGCGCTGAAGTCCGAGACGATCGGCCTGGCGGTCTCGCTGGAACTGCCGCTGCTGGTGGTGGACATCCAGCGCGGCGGCCCGTCCACCGGCCTGCCGACCAAGACCGAGCAGGCGGACCTGCTGCAGGCGATGTTCGGGCGCAACGGCGAGGCGCCGGTGCCGATCGTGGCCCCGGCCACGCCCGCCGAGTGCTTCGACGCGGCGCTGGAGGCGGCCCGGATCGCGGTGACCTACCGGACCCCGGTGTTCCTGCTCTCGGACGGCTACCTGGCGAACGGCTCGGAGCCGTGGCGGATCCCCGAGGTCGGTGAACTGCCGGAGATCGACCCGAAGTTCGCGACGCGGCCGAACCGCGAGGACGGCGCCTTCTGGCCGTACCTGCGGGACCCGCACACCCTGGCCCGCCCCTGGGCGGTGCCCGGCACGGCCGGGCTGGAGCACCGGATCGGCGGCATCGAGAAGCAGGACGGCACGGGCAACATCTCCTACGACCCGGCCAACCACGACTTCATGGTCCGCACCCGGCAGGCCAAGGTCGACGGCATCACGGTCAAGCCGGTGGAGGTCGACGACCCGACCGGCGACGCCCGGGTGCTGGTGCTCGGCTGGGGCTCGACCTACGGGCCGATCACCGCGGCGGTGCGCCGGGTGCGCGCGGACGGCGGCGAGATCGCCCAGGCGCACCTGCGCAACCTCAACCCGTTCCCGGCCAACCTGGGCGCGGTGCTGCGCAGTTACGAGAAGGTCATCGTGCCCGAGATGAACCTCGGGCAGCTCGCGCTGCTGCTGCGGGCGAAGTACCTGGTGGACGCCGAGTCCTACAACCAGGTGCGCGGACTGCCCTTCAAGGCGGCGCAGTTGGCGGACGTGCTGTGGGCGGCGATCGGCAGCCTGGACGAGGAGGACCACCGATGAGCGAGCGATGGGGGTACCCCCGGCCGAAGGCTGGGGGAGAGCGAACCACCAAGAGGCGCGCGTGGGCGAATGCCCCTGCCGAGCGGAGCGAGGCGAGCGCATGAGCGACATCGACTCCGGGAAGCGCGGCTTCCCGTCGCTGCGGCTGGTGCCGAAGGCCGAAGGGCCGCAGAGCGCCCGGGACTTCAAGACCGACCAGGAGGTGCGCTGGTGCCCCGGCTGCGGGGACTACGCGATCCTGGCGGCGGTGCAGGGCTTCATGCCGGAGCTCGGCGTCAAGCGCGAGAACACCGTGTTCGTCTCCGGCATCGGCTGCTCCTCGCGCTTCCCGTACTACATGAACACCTACGGGGTGCACTCGATCCACGGCCGGGCGCCGGCGATCGCGACCGGGCTGGCCTCCTCCCGGCGGGACCTGAACGTGTGGGTGGTGACCGGGGACGGTGACGCGCTGTCGATCGGCGGCAACCACCTGATCCACGCCCTGCGACGGAACGTCAATCTGAAGATCCTGCTGTTCAACAACCGGATCTACGGCCTCACCAAGGGCCAGTACTCGCCGACCAGCGAGCTCGGCAAGATCACCAAGTCCACCCCGATGGGTTCGCTGGACGCGCCGTTCAACCCGCTGTCGCTGGCGATCGGCGCCGAGGCCTCCTTCGTCGCCCGCACCATCGACTCGGACCGCCAGCACCTGCAGTCGGTGCTGCGGGCGGCGGCCGAGCACGAGGGCACGGCGCTGGTGGAGATCTACCAGAACTGCAACATCTTCAACGACGGCGCCTTCGAGGTGCTGAAGGAGCCCGGCACCCGCGACGAGGCGCTGATCCGGCTGGAGCACGGGCAGGCCATCCGTTTCGGTGCCGAGCTCGCCAACGGCGTCTTCCGGGGTGAGGACGGCGAGTTGTTCACCGCTCCGGTCACGCCGGAGAACGAGGCGCGGGTGCTGGTGCACGACGCCCACGCGGCCAGTCCGGCCGGCGCCTTCGCGCTCTCCCGGATCGCCGACGCGGACACCCTGCACCACACGCCGATCGGCGTGCTCCGCGACGTCCGGCGGCCGGTCTACGACGAGCTGATGGAGAGCCAGCTGGCCACCGCCGCCGCCCACCGCGGCCCGGGCGACCTGGCGACCCTGCTCGCGGGCAACGACACCTGGACCGTGGACTGACCACCCCCGCCCACGAGTTGGCGCCCCCGTCCGCTACCGGACGGGGGCGCCGTCGTTTACCTGTCCGCCCACTCGACCAGTTCGACCACGACCCCGTTCGGGTCGGTGACCTGGAAGAGCTTCTCGCCCCACGGCTCCTCGCGCAGCGGCAGGGTGATCGCGACCCGCTCGCCGCGCAGCCGCTCCTCCTCCCCGGCGATGTCCTCGACGGTGAACGCCAGGATCACCCCGTCCGCCGTCCGGTGCCGCTGGTCCTCGGGCAGGACCTCCAGGCCGCGTCGCAGATAGACGACGTTGACCCCGCCGCCGGGGTGGCCGAGCGAGACGAAGCCGTCGGCGGACATCAGCTCGGTGTAGCCGAAGTGCCGCTGGAGGAAGGCGGCGGAGGTGGTGACGTCCTCGACGGTCAGGGTGACGACGGTGCTGGTGATCTGCATGGGCGGAGCCCTCTCGTCGGTGAGCGCGATTATCCCGTACGCAGTACACTATACACAGTACGGAGAATCTCGCCAGGGAGATCCACTCATTCGTGCCCATGTTCGAGAAAGTCCGGCGGTGATCCGCACGGCGCCGCTAGTGTTGAGGGATCGCATCGAGCATGGGGGGCCGATCCGATGTCGGACGCCGGATTCGAGGTTTCGCCGGAGCAGTTGAGGTCCTCGGCGGCCAACGCTTCGTCCATCACCGCAGGGCTGGCCAAGCCGGCCCAGGCCGCGAGCACCGCCTCGGGGAACGCCGAGACGGCCCTGGAGGGCTGGCAGGTGTCTGGGCAGCTGGCCGCCGTGGTGACCGCGTGGACCCAGGGAGTGGAGAAGATCCGTACCGCGCTGGGCGCGGACGAGGAGGCGCTCCGCACGGCCGCCGACAACTACGGCAAGACAGACCACGGGTCTGCCAAGGCCCTCGAATAGGACGACAGGGAAAAAGGGGGGCTCCCGTGGTGGACTTCGCGCGCCTGCGTGACGTGAAACTGGAGTCGGTGACGGAGTCCGGCAAGGACTGGCAGGCCGTCGCCAAGGCGTTCGACCAGGCGCGGCAGCACATCGAGGAGTCGGTGCTGAAACCGCTCGGGACCTGGACCGGCCCCGCCGCGACCGGCGCCCGGCACTCCTTCGGCCAGCAGGAGTTGCAGCTGCAGGTGGCCGCGCTGGAACTCCAGGCGGTCCAACAGGTGTTGGACGGCTTCGTCCAGGCGGTGACCGCCGCCCAGCAGGAACTGCAGTGGGCGCTGACGGAGGCGAGCAGGCGCGGCCTCACGGTCGACGCGAACGGCACCGTCACCGCCACGCCGACACCGGTCGACCAGCTGCCGAAGAACGCGGCGCTCCGGCAGGAGGCCGCCGACTCCTACCGGGCCGAGGTCGCCGCCGCCACCGCTCTCACCACCGACATCGCCGCCGCCGTCCAGGCCGCCACCCGGGCGGACGCCAAGTGCGCGGCCGAACTGGGCAAGCTGGCAGCGGAGTCCAAGCTTCTGGACGGCAGCGGGCGCACCGGCCTGGCGGGCGCGGTTCAGCTCGCCGCCAAGGACCTCGGCGAGGCCACCCGGCTCGCCGGGACCGTCGAGGGGGACGCGATACCCACCGACCCGGCCGCCCGGGCCGCCTGGTGGGGCGCGCTGTCGCCGGACCAGCGGAACCTGTTCCTGGACGCGGCGCCGTGGAAGGTCCAGGGGCTGCCCGGGGTGCCGAAGCTGGAGGACTACTACAGGCAACTCGCCATGCGGAAGGCCGGGATCGACCCGTCGAAGTGGAACCCGGACAAGGGCCTGGACTTCAACGACGAGACCGTGCAGAAGGTCTACGCCTGGTACCAGAAGCTGTGGGACGAGAACCCGGACTTCCAGTGGGCCGGCATGGCCAAGCTGGCCGGAGCCCCGGTGTACGGGGGGATCCACGACCTCGACGAGTTCATCAAGGGCGCGAACGTGGGCGGGCTGGCCACCCCGCTGATGGGGCCGTTGGCCACCATGAGCACGGACGAGGTGCAGTGGTTCGAGAACAAGTTCCTGAGCATGCAGAAGGACATCTTCGACGACGTCGGCTCCATGCATGCCGCGTACCAGCAGTACGGCATGGCCGGCATCGAGGCGTTGCAGCAGCAGGACGTGAACAAGTACCCGAAGGAACTGGTCGATGCCTGGCGGGACATCGACTCGGGTGATCCGAAGCGGGTGGCGGCAGGGAACGCCGCACTGCTGGAACGTGAGCAGACCAAGGTGCTGCCGGGCTCCTACCAGGCCGTGGAGAACCACCACGGCCCGGTCGGGGAGACCTTCGCCGAGGTGCTGTCGGCCATGACCAAGTCGCCGATCCCGGGCAGCAAGTCCTTCAGCGACTACTACGGCGGTGAATGGTCGACCTGGTGGGACGATCGGTATGTGACCGACACCAACGATCGGATGGACTGGATCCGCAAGGACATGCTGCCCAAGTACCAGCAGCTCCTGGCGAATCCGGTGGCGGCGAAGACGCTCATCGACACTCCGCTGCTCGACCGGGCCGAGCAGTACGAGATCCTGCCGTGACGGAGGGACGGCGGGTTCAACGCCTTGCCGCGGTGATCTGTGCCGGTCTGCTGGTCACCGGGTGTTCGCTGGTCGACAGGACACGTTCCGTCCACTGGGATCTGCGGAACTCGCATCGGGGCGCCGATCTTGGGGTCAAGCTGAACCCGCACAGTGGCCACGACTTCAACGACCTGGGCCCGCTGGACATCGATCTGCCGGGCGGTCAGCGCTTCCACGCCGACAAGATGTTCCTCGTGGTGGCGGCCACCCACGATGACGCCGAGAACATCGATGAACTCCTCTGCTGGTACCCCGAGATGCCGCTCGAAACGGCGTACAAGAAGGCTCTGGAACTTGCCCGGCAGTTCCACCTGAAGACCGACGGGATCGAGGACTTCCATCAGAATGTCCTGGATGACCTGGCGAAGGGCGACCGGGCGCGTCTCGGGTCTGAGGAGGGCGGGACCGACGCCCCGCTGTTGACTCCGGACGGCCCGCTCGTCGGTGTCAGTCTCAGGTACGAGACCGTCAACAACGGGCAGCCAGTGACCATCAAGATCAGTTTTGCCTGGGGCGACAACCTGAGGCTCACCCTCCGGGACCAGGCCACCCAGTCCGCCACCGCGACCCCACCCTGAACCGGAGCCCCTGTTGTCGTACGAGCAACCCGTCCACCCGGAGGCCGTCACCTGGAACCTCCGCACCGACCACCGCCGCAGCGACGTCGGCTGGCCCGGGGCCGTCCGGCGCCGCTGGCGCATCCCCACGGTGGCCGCGACCATCGCGCTGCCGGGCGGGCGCTGGTTCACCGGGCGGGTCGAGCTGCTGGCCACCGCCGAGGGGGAGACGCTCGACCTGGTCAGCGCGACCTTCCCGGCGGCCACGGTGGACGACGCCTACCGGCTGTCAGGCGAGTTGGCCGCGTACTGGGACCTGCCGGTCGAGCCCCTGGAAGCCTGGTACCGCGAGGTGCGGGTGGGGCTGGCGGCGGGGAAAGCGATCAACGACTTCGGGTTGAGCATCCGCGGCCCGCGGCTGGAGGCGCCGTCCGGGCCCACCGTGAACCTGGTGTTCCTGTTCGCGCCCGGCAGCCCGCGGCCGGTGCGGCCGGCGCTGTACTTCGAGTGGTCCTGAGCTGGTGCCCCGCCCGGACGGCGGGGCACCGGATCGATGACGGAAGTCGTCAGAAGACGCAGGGGATGCCGCCGTCGGACTCGGCGTCGACGCCGGGGCCCTGCATGGGGAGGTTGGCGGCGGGGTCGCCGGTGGGGGCGGGGCCGGCGGGGGTGGTGGGCTGGTCGGTGGCGACGCCGGTGAAGGTGGTGCCGAGGGTGACCACGACGTGGTCGGCGGTGACGGAGGCGGACTCGGTGGCGGTGACGCCGTAGCGGGCGGCGATCTGGTCGGCGGCGTCCTTGGCGCCCTTGCCGTAGGTGACCGTGGTGGCCTTCTGCTTGGTGCGCGCCGGGCCGGTCGTGCCCTCCTTGAATCCCATCGCGACCAGGGCCTTGGCCTCGGTGGCGGAGGAGACCCCGGGGGCGGAGGAGGCGTTGAACACCTCGACGGTGGCCGGGGCGACCGCCTTGGCCGGGGTGGTCGGGGTCGGCGAGGGGGCGGGGGCCTCGGTGGTCGGGACGTCGGTGGCGCCGTCGGCCGGGGCGGCGGCCGAGGCCGCGTCGGCGTAGCCGAACACCTGCTTGACCACCTTCTGGATCTTCGCCGGGGTGACCAGGTTGACGTCCTGGCCGTTCCTGGTGCCGAAGCCGTCGAAGGTCAGGGTGTTGAACTCGACGTTGCCGCCGGTCAGCGCCGGGGCCTGCTGGGCGAAGTCCAGGACGTTCCACTCGTTGTCGATCACCAGGTCCTTCTGGACGACGCCGAACAGGTCCTTGAGCTTGCCGATGTCGCTGATGATGCCGTCCTGCTTGAGCTTGTGCACGACGGAGGAGATGAAGGCCTGCTGGCGGTGGGTGCGGGCGAAGTCGCCGGTGTTGCCCTTGCCGTCGTCCAGGTTGTGGCGCTGGCGGACGAAGGCGAGCGCCTGGGAGGCGTTGAGGGTGTTGATGCCCTTCTTGAAGTCGGCGCCGGAGCCTTGGCCCTCCATGGCCGGGTCCTTGGTGTCGTGGGTCAGGCAGACCTGGATCGGCTCGACGGCCTTGGCGATGTCGTAGAAGCCCATCAGGTTGACCTCGGCGACGTGGTCGACGGGCTGGTTGACGAAGGTCTGGACGGTGCGGATGGTGGCCGCGCGGCCCTCGTCTCGGCCGGCCTTCTCCAGGTCGGCGCCCTTGAGTCCCTTGGCCTTCGAGCTGCCGTCGAACTTCTCCTTGGCGATCCCGTACGCCTCCTTGATCTTGTGCATGCCCTGCTGGGAGCCGTCCCCGTTGTAGGTCATGACGTAGTCGTCGCGCGGGATGGAGATCGCCTGCACCTTGCCGCCGCCCGCCGGTATGTGCAGCAGGATCAGCGAGTTGGTGTTGTAGCCGCCGACGTCCGAGCTGTGGCCGGCGTGCAGTTCGTCCTGGACGAACTGCGGAGGCAGGTCGGAGCCGTCCATGTTCTTGCGGCTGTCCAGGCCGATCAGCAGCAGGTTGACCGAGTTGTCCAGGTGCTTGGGGGCGTCCTTCTTGGTCTGCGCGATGGCGTTGGAGGTGGTCATCCCGTCGGTGAGGGACGTGTACTCGTACCAGACCACGCCGCTCGCCGCGAACACCGCGAAGCCGACCGTGGTGGCCGCCACCCGGCCGGCGATCAGCAGCGGGGAGCTCTTGCGGTCCGCCGGGGCCTGCGGGGCCTGCGCGGCCTTGCGGCCGACGGTCCGGCCGCCCTCCCGCTGCTCACGGTCGTCAGCCATGCCGCCTCCTCCGGTCCCGGACCACCCGGACCACGATCACCAGCAGGGCCGCCGCGGCGGCCTGCGCCATCACGGGGAAACCCTGGACGACCCACTTCGCGGAGCCGGTCGCCAGCTTGCTGCCCTGGTAGTCGGAAGTGTTCGCCGAGAACTCGACCACGGCCGTCACACCGAGCACGACCAGTGGGGACGCGGCGAGCACCCACCACCAGCCCCGGCGGGTGCTGAGCCCGGCCGCCAGGCCGGTGCCGAGCGCCGCGCAGACCGCGAAGGCCAGGCCCATGCCCGGCCCGGAGAGCTCGTCGATCACCGCGCCCACCAGCGGCAGCCCGACGGCCGCCACCCCAGGCAGCGTCGGCCCGCCGGAGAAGGGACGCTCGGGGCCGGTGGCGCGGCTCGTCGCCCGCCGCCGTGAACCCTGGTCGGACGACCGTCCTCGCTGCCCCGCCACTCACTCACCCCCGGGTGTTCCCGTGCTCGGCGCGCCACGTCGGCGCTGCGCCGGGTCACTGCGGGAGAGCGGTAGCGGCGCTGCCAGTACGGGACGCTGGTGTTCGGCCGGCCGGTTCCCGTTCTCGGTTTCCCGCTGCTGCTCGGGGGCAGGCACGTTTTCGGATTCGCTCTACAGAGGTGTAGAGATCGTACGCAGCATAGAGCACGCCTGTTCGGTGGCAAGTCCGCGTGAACGGGCCTGCAGACACTACACCGGGCAGTTTCTGAGACGGGTCGGCGGGGGCGCCGACGGAGAAGGAGGAGGGCCGTGGCGACCACAGGCGGAGCGGGACGACCGGAGAAGCGCAAGGCGATCACCCGGGCCGCGACGACGGTCTTCGGGCGTGAGGGCTACGTCCGGGCCAGCATGGACGCGATCGCGGCCGAGGCCGGGGTGTCCAAGCGCACGGTCTACAACCACTTCGCCGACAAGGAGACCCTCTTCCTGTCGGTGGCGCTCCGGAGCGCGGCGGAACTGACCGAACGGCTCGGGGAGTTGATGGCGAAGCACCTCGATCGGATGGTGGACCCGCGCCGCGGCCTGGTCGACTTCGCGGTCGAGCGGGCCGACGCCGTGCTCGCCGCGGGCGAGCACGGGGCGCTCGGCCGGGCCATCCGCGCCGAGGTGGCCAACATCCCGGCGGACGTGCTGGAGGCCTGGCTGGAAGCCGGTCCGGCGGCCGCCCAGCGGGACCTCGCGGAGCGCTTCGCGGCGCTCGCCGAGCGCGGGCTGCTGGCCGTCGTGGACGCGGAGCTGGCCGCCGAGCAGTTCACCCTGCTGACCTTCCACGGCGTGGCCGAGCGCTCCTTCTGGGGCGCGCTGCCGGTGGCCGGCGAGGAGGTCGAGCGGATCGCGGCGGCGGGCGTGGACGCCTTCCTGCGGATCCACGGCGGGCCGGCGGCGGCAGTGAAATGACCGGAATGACCGGTGGGGGGGGGGGCCCGCCGCCGCCCCCCCCCCCCCCCCCCCCGGTCGGAACATCCCCTTGAAGCCCCTTCCCCGGCGGTAAGGCTCGCCCC
>NZ_JBSFGK010000024.1:0-104365 GCF_053596495.1 Kitasatospora sp. NPDC001683 | reverse complement strand
CTCGCTTGTTGCTCCTCCCTTTCGGCACCGGCGCGCCCCTTCGGCTCGGGGCGGGGCCACTCACCCGCTCGCCTCCGGGGCGCTCTGACCCGGTGCTTCGGCTCGGGGCGGGGCCACTCACCCGCTCGCCTCCGGGGCGCTCTGGCCCGGTGCCGACGGTCGGCGCTCCGGCGCTCGTTCCTCGCTTGTTGCTCCTCCCTTTCGGCACCGGCGCGCCCCTTCGGCTCGGGGCGGGGAGTAGCCAGGGTCACGGAGGCCGGGCGCCCGGAGTGTCGGCTGCGCCCGTTAACGTTGCGGGGTGACCGCCGTGCTCAGCCATCCCGACCAGCTCAAGGAGCTGCTGGGCATCCCGTTCAACCGGGAACAGATGGCGGCCATCGGCGCCCCCCTCGCCCCCGCCGTGATCGTGGCCGGCGCCGGCTCCGGCAAGACCACCGTGATGGCCGCCCGGGTCGTCTGGCTGGTCGGCTCCGGCGCCGTACGCCCCGACGAGGTGCTCGGCCTCACCTTCACCAACAAGGCCGCCGGCGAACTCGCCGAACGCGTCCGCACCGCCCTGCTGCGCGCCGGCGTCGCCGACCGGGACGCCGCCGAACCGCTCGGCGAACCCGAGATCTCCACCTACCACGCCTTCGCCGGCCGCCTGCTCAAGGAACACGGCCTGCGCATCGGCATCGAGCCGGACGTGCGGCTGCTCGCCGACGCCACCCGCTTCCAGCTCGCCGCCAAGGTGCTGCGCACCGCCCGCGGCCCCTTCCCCGCCCTGACCGGCACCTTCGCCAACCTGGTCGCCGACCTGACCGCCCTGGACGGCGAACTCGCCGAGCACCTGGTCGAACCCGCCGCGCTGCGCGCGTACGACGAGGAACTGCTCGACACCCTCGCCACCGTCAAGCTCAGCAACGACGACTTGCGGGCCGTCCCCGTCACCGCCCGCGCCCGGCTGGAACTGCTGCGCCTGGTCGAGGACTACCGGCGCCGCAAGCAGAGCGCCGGACTGATGGACTTCGGCGACCAGATAGCCGCCGCCGCCCGCCTCGCCCAGCAGCGCCCCGAGGTCGGCGCCCTGTTGCGCGGCCAGTTCAAGGTCGTCCTGCTGGACGAGTACCAGGACACCTCCGTCGCCCAGCGCCTCATGCTGGCCGGCCTCTTCGGAGCCGGGGCCGGCCACCCGGTGACCGCCGTCGGCGACCCCTGCCAGGCCATCTACGGCTGGCGCGGCGCCTCCGTAGCCAACCTCGACGACTTCCCCCGGCACTTCCCCCGGGCCGACGGCCGCCCCGCCGACCGCTACGCGCTCAGCGAGAACCGCCGCAGCGGTGGGCGCCTGCTCGCCTTCGCCAACGAACTCGCCGCCCCGCTGCGCGCCGTGCACGAGGGCGTCGAGGCGCTGCGCCCGGCCCCCGGCGCCGAACAGGACGGCTACGTGCGGGCCGCGCTGCTGCCCACCCACGCCGAGGAGGTCGACTGGCTCGCCGACTCGATCGCCCACCTGGTGCGCACCGGCACCGCGCCCGGCCGGATCGCCGTACTGTGCCGGGGGGGCGCGGCCTTCCCGGACATCCACGCCGCGCTGGTCGCCCGCGAGGTGCCGGTCGAGGTGGTCGGCCTCGGCGGGCTGCTGCAACTGCCCGAGGTGGCCGACGTGGTGGCGGTATGCGAGGTGCTGCAGGACCCGACCGCCAACGCCGCCCTGGTGCGCCTGCTGATCGGCCCGCGCTGGCGGATCGGCACGCGCGACCTCGCCCTGCTCGGCCGCCGGGCCGCCGACCTGGTGCGCACCGAGCGGCCCGAGGGCGTGGAGGCGCTGGCCGCGGCCGTCGCCGAGGCCGACCCGACCGAGGTGGTCTCGCTGGCCGACGCGGTGGAGACCTTCCTCGACGCGGACCAGCCGGACGACCTGCCGTTCTCCGCCGAGGCCAGGGTGCGCTTCGCCCGGCTCGCCGCCGAACTGCGCGAACTGCGCCGCTCGCTCGCCGACCCGCTGATGGACGTGCTGCACCGGGTGCTGACCGTCACCGGGCTGGAGGTCGAACTCGCCGCCTCCCCGCAGGCGCTGGCCGCCCGCCGGCGGGAGACCCTGCACGCCTTCCTGGACGTCGCCGCCTCCTTCGCCGACCTGGACGGCGACCCGGGCCTGGCCGCCTTCCTCGGCTTCCTGCGCGCCGCCCAGGAGTACGAGCGCGGCCTGGACAGCAGCCTGCCCGGCGGCGAGGACACCGTGAAGGTGCTCACCGCGCACAAGTCCAAGGGCCTGGAGTGGGACGTGGTGGCCGTCCCCGGCCTGGTCAAGGGCGCGTTCCCGTCCGGCACCGCGCGCGAGCGCTGGACCAGCACCAAGCGGGTGCTCCCGCACGCCCTGCGCGGCGACGCCGCCACCCTGCCCGACGTGCGCGGCGGCTGGACCGCGAAGTCGATGGCCGCGTTCAAGAAGGAGCTGGCCGAGCACTCCGGCACCGAGGAACTGCGCCTGGGCTACGTCGCGTTCACCCGCCCCCGGTCCCTGCTGCTGGCCTCCGGGCACTGGTGGGGGCCCAGCCAGAAGACCGTCCGCGGCCCGTCGGCCTTCCTGGAGCAGCTGCGCGCGCACTGCGAGCAGCCGGGCGCCGGCGAGGTCGAGCACTGGGCCGAGCAGCCGGAGAAGGGCGCCGTGAACCCGGCGCTGGCCGCCGCCGTCGAACGCCCCTGGCCGCTGCCGCTGGACCCGGCCGCCCAGCAGGCCCGCCGCCGGGTCGCCGAGGTGGTGCGGGCCAGGATCGCCGTGACTCGCCCGTTCGCCTCCGGGCCCTCGGACCCGGAGCCGATGGCCGTCGAGGACCAGCGCCAGGTCGCCTCCTGGGACCGTGACCTGACCGCGCTGCTGGGCGAGTTGGAGCGCTCCCGGCGCACGGCCCGCGAGGTGCCGCTGCCGCCCGCGCTGTCCGCCACCCAGCTGCTGCGGCTGGCCGCCGACCCGGACGGCTTCGCCCGCGACCTGGCCCGCCCGATGCCGCGCCCCCCGCAGCCCGCCGCCCGGCGCGGCACCCGCTTCCACGCCTGGGTGCAGTCCCGGATCGAGCCGCTGCTGCTGATCGAACCCGGCGCGCTGCCCGGCGCCGACGACGACGGCATCGAGGACGAGCAGGACCTGGAGCGGCTCAAGGAGGCGTTCCTGCGCACCCCGTACGCCCAGCGCCGGCCCCACCGGGTCGAGGCGCCGTTCCAACTGGTGCTCGCGGGGCGGGTGGTGCGCGGCCGGATCGACGCGGTCTACCGGGACGGTGACGGGGTGACGGAATCCGGTGGTGCGTCACGCTACGAAGTGGTCGACTGGAAGACCCACCGCGAGGAGACCGCCGACCCGCTGCAGCTCGCGGTCTACCGGCTCGCCTGGGCCGAGCAGGCGGGCGTCGATCCCGAGCAGGTCACGGCTTCGTTCCTGTACGTCCGCAGCGGACGGATCGTGCGTCCGGAAGGACTTCCCGACCGAAAAGAGTTGGAACGGCTCCTGATCGGGAACAGTGACTAATGAGTCACGCAGCGCATCCAAGTCATCGCGCCGACGCCCGAAACCTGTGCGTCGTGCACGTTTCGTGCCTATTGTGGGGTCGGTAACCGGTCAACCCCCGTGCTCCGGCCGCCAGCGAGGCCCGCATTCCCTGACCCTCAGTCATCACCGCAGGTGCCCACGGGCATCGGCGTCTTCTGCTGGAGAGACCGAAGTTGAGCGCGACCGGATGGATCAGAGAGCGGTTCACCGGGCCGACCCCGGGACCCGCTCCGGGCGCGACCGGCACCTGGCCGAGGACGGCGCTCGCGCTGCCCCTCATCGGCATGGCGCTGATCGTCGTCCTCGACTACCTCAGCGGCACCGAGGTGACGGTCGAACCCGCCCTCACCGCCGTACCCGCGCTGGCCGCCGTGGTCAGCCGCCGCACCTGGTACCCGCTCGCCATCGGCCTGTGCACCGAGGCGGCGGCCTTCCTGATGGCCTTCCGCAGCGACGCGCTCGGCGAGTCCGTGCACGCCGCCAGCGTCATCGCGATCCTGCTGGTCGCCACGATCGGCTGGGTCAGCGCCACCCTGAGACTGCGCCAGGAACGCGCCCTGGCCGACGCCCAGCTGGTCGCCTCGATCGCCCGCCGGGTGCTGCTGCGGCCCGTCCCGGAAAGGGTCGGCAGCGTGCGCGCCGCCGTCCACTACGAGGCTGCCGCCGCCCACGCCCGCATCGGCGGCGACCTGTACGAGGTCGTCAACACCCGGCACGGCGTGCGGGCCGTGGTCGGCGACGTGCGAGGCAAGGGCCTCGGCGCGGTCGAGACCGCCGCCGCCGTCCTCGGCGCCTTCCGCGAGGCCGCCCACCAGGAGCCCGCCCTCGACCGGGTCGCCGGATGGCTGGCCGTCAGCCTCGACCGAGCCCTGCACGAGAACGACCATCCCGGAGTGGAGGAGGAGTTCGTCACCCTCGTACTGATCGGGGTGCGCCCCGACGGCACCGCCGAACTCGTCAACTGCGGCCACCCCGCGCCGCTGCTGCTGCGCGGCGGACTGGTCCGCCCGCTCGAACTCGCCGACACCGTACCGCCGCTGGGCGTCCTCGACCCGGCCGACGTCCACCCCCCGGTGCACCGGGTCCCGCTGGACGGCGGCGACCGGATACTGCTGTACACCGACGGGATGATCGAGGCCCGCGACCGTTCCGGCGTCTTCTACCCGCTCGCCGAACGCTTCCCGCGCTGCGCCGACGGCCGCCCCGCCGACGTGCTGCGGCGCCTGCACGAGGATGTGGTGCGCCACGTCGGCCGCCAACTCGGCGACGACGCGGCCATGCTGCTCCTGCAGTACGACCCGGCCCCGCCCGCCGTCGCCCACCTGCCCCAGCAGACCGGCGTCCTGACGAACACCCGCTGACGCCTCACCGCCTCACCGCCTCACCGCCTCACAGCGACACCCGCACCAGCAGCGGCCGGTGGTCCGACACCACGGCGCGCGGCGCCGCCGCCGGGCCCACCGCCGCGCGCGGCACCCCCACCGCCAGCACGTGGTCGAACTGCACCGCCGGCCGGTGCGAGGGGTACGTCGGCGTGCGCGCCAGGTCGTACCAGCCCTGCAGCCGGGCCCGCGGCTCGCGCAGCCGCCGCCGGCGCGGCCCGGGCACCGCCGTCCGGGCCCGCCGGGCCGCCCGCAGCTCCCGCACCCGCACCCGTGGCGCCGTGCGCTCCAGCGCCATCGCCCCGCCGAGCACCGTGCGCGGCACCGCACCGACCAGGTTGAAGTCCCCCAGCACCAGGTACGGCTGCGGCAGGTCGGCGATCCAGCTCCGGATCCCGGCCAGCTGCGCCATGTTCCAGCCCGGCACGAAGGACAGGTGCGCGGCCACCACGGTGAACGGTCCGCGCTCACCCTCCAGCACCGCCGCCAGCGCCGCCCGCGGCTCGTCCGGCACCGGGGTCAGCCCCCGCCGCCCGGCCACCCGCAGCGGCAGCCCGAACGGGGCCGGGGCGAAGCGCCGGGCCCGCCAGTGCCGCACCGGCAGCCTGGTCAGCAGCGCCGTCCCGTACGAGGGCACGGCACCGTCGCCGACCTCGCCCGGCCCGTACACCCGCAACCCGTTCGGCCCGGACGGCTCCGGCACCCAGCCCGCCACCGGCGCCGGGCGCCCGTGCAGCGCGGCGGCGAAGCGCCAGTCGCCCGCGCCCATCGCCGCGGCCGCCACCGCCGCCTGGTCCGTGCCGCCCGAGCGCACCTGGTGCCGGTCCACCTCCTGCAGCGCCAGGACGTCGGCGTCCAGCGCGGCGATCGCCTCGGCCAGCGGCGCGCCCGCGTCCACCGGGTAGGGCCGCGGCGCGCCGTCCGGGGCGAGCGGCTGACCGTGCAACAGGTTGAAGGTGGCGATGCGCAACTGGCTCACACCGCACGACGGTACCCGAGGGGCGCGGCTTGAGGCCGTAGGGCATACCGGGTATACATACTGAGTATGTCCATCCGCCACGGTCTGCTCGCCCTCCTCGACCAGGGCCCCCGCTACGGCTACCAGCTGCGCACCGAATTCGAGGCGCGCACCGGCGCCACCTGGCCGCTCAACGTCGGTCAGGTCTACACCACACTGTCCCGGCTGGAGCGCGACGGCCTGGTCGAGGCCGCCGGGGAGGACGAGGAAGGGCACCAGTTCTACGCCGTCACCGACGCCGGCCGCGCCGAACTGCGGGCCTGGTTCGACACCCCGGTGCCCCGGACCAACCCGCCGCGCGACGAACTGGCGATCAAGCTCGCGATGGCGGTGACCGTCCCGGGGGTGGACGTCTCCGCCGTCGTCCAGGGCCAGCGCCGGCACAGCATCAAGGCACTGCAGGACTACACCCGGCTCAAGGGCCGCGCCCTGGCCGGCGAGACGAGACCCGGCACCGTGCCCTCCGAGAGCAACGAACTCGCCTGGCTGCTCGTCCTCGACCAGCTCATCTTCCAGACCGAAGCCGAGATCCGCTGGCTCGACCACTGCGAGACCCGGCTCGCCCAGCAGGCCGAACTCCAGCAGGCCCGCGCCGCCGAGGCCGCCCGCGACGGCGCCGCCAAGAAGCCCGGCCGGCTCGGCCGCCGCACCCGCGCCTAGGCCCCCGAGGCCCCGCCACCCGATCCACACGGCCGGCGCCCCGAACGCCTGGCCCGTACCCAGTACAAGGGGGGAACCGTGTCCCACACCGACCAGTCCCGGCAGGCGCCGGTGCTGCACCTGGAGGACGTCACCCGCGTCCACGGCCAGGGCGCCGCCGAGGTCCAGGCCCTGCGCGGCGTCGACCTCAAGGTCCACCCCGGCGAGTTCGTCGCCGTCATGGGCCCCTCCGGCTCCGGCAAGTCGACCCTGCTCACCCTCGCCGGCGGCCTCGACACCCCGACCACCGGCCAGGTCCTGGTCGAAGGCGTCGCCCTCGGCACCCTCACCCGCAAGAAGCTCGCCCAGGTCCGCCGCCGCTCCGTCGGCTACGTCTTCCAGGACTACAACCTGATACCGGCCCTCACCGCCGCCGAGAACATCTCGCTGCCGCGCGAACTCGACGGCCTGTCCGCCCGCGCCGCCCGCCGCGAGGCCCTCGCCGCCCTGGAGGAACTCGGCATCCCCGAACTCGCCGACCGCTTCCCCGACGACATGTCCGGCGGCCAGCAGCAGCGCGTCGCCATCGCCCGCGCCCTGATCGGCGACCGCCGCCTCGTCCTCGCCGACGAACCCACCGGCGCCCTCGACTCCACCACCGGCGAAGCCGTCCTCGCCGTCCTGCGCGCCCGCTGCGACGCCGGCGCCGCCGCCATGATGGTCACCCACGAAGCCCGGCACGCCGCCTGGGCCGACCGGGTCGTCTTCCTGCGCGACGGCCGCATGGTCGACGAATCCGTCAGCCAGGACGCCGCCAGCCTGCTCGTCAGCGCCGCCGCCAACAGCAAGCAGGGGGACGAGTGAAGCCCGGCGCCTGGCGGCTCGCCCTGCGCATCGCCCGCCGCGACGCCCTGCGCGCCAAGGGCCGCAGCGCCCTGGTGATCGCCATGGTGGCGCTGCCCGTCCTCGGCGTCACCGGCGCCGACGTGTTCTTCCGCAGCGCCACCCTCGAACCCGCCGAGAAGGTCGTCCGGACCATGGGCCGGGCCGACGGCCAACTGGAGATGGTCGAACGCGGCGGCTCCGTCAAACAGGCCCCCGACCCGAGCGACCAGTCGTACCTGGTCCTCAACCCCAAGTACGAGGTCAAGGACGGCGCCGCCCCCCAGTACACCCCCGCCCAGCAGCGCTCCCGCGACACCGAACCCGCCCGACTCGCCCAGCAGTTGCTGCCACCCGGCAGCACCCTGGTGCCCGAGAGCCAGGGCCCGGACACCGCGGCCAGCAGCACCGAGGGCCTGCTCACCACCCGCACCAGCGAAGCCGACCTCACCGACCCCATCTGGCACGGCCGGATCGACCTGGTCGAGGGCAGCGCCCCCGTCGACGACCGACAGGTCGCCGTCACAAGGGCGTTCCTCAACCGCTCCGGCCTCAGGATCGGCGACCGCACCACCGTCCGCGGCCTGGAAGCCAGCCCCTTCACCATCACCGCCGTCGTCGAGCACCCCGGCGACCTCAAGGGCACCGAACTCATCGCCCGCCCCGGCACCCTGATCGGAAAGCTCCCCGAGACCACCGGCCACGACGCCGCCTCCGCCACCCGCTGGCTGGTCAAGCTCCCCGCCGGCGCCACCCTCGACTGGGCCAAGGTCACCGAACTCAACGGCTACGGCTTCGTCCTGGCCTCCCGCACCGTCATGCTCGACCCGCCGGCCCGCGCCGACGTCCCCTACTACGTCGAAATGGACCGGATCACCCGCGCCAGCGGCACCGCGCTCCTCGACCGCACCGCCGTCGTCATCCTCGCCACCGTCGTCGGCATGGCCCTGCTGGAGATCGTCCTCCTCGCCGGCCCCGCCTTCGCCGTCGGGGCCCGCCGCTCCCGGCGCCAGCTCGGCCTGCTCGCCGCCGCGGGCGGTGACCGCGCCAACGTCCGCGCGGTCGTCCTCGGCGGCGGCATCGTCCTCGGCCTCACCGGCGCCGCCATCGGACTCGGCCTCGGCGTCGGCCTGGTCGCCCTGCTGCGCACCCGGGCCGAGGACTACTCCGGCGCCCGCTTCGGCCACTTCAACCTCCAGCCGCTCGACCTGCTCGCCGTGCTCCTGGTCGGCCTCGTCACCGGACTGCTCGCCGCCATCGTGCCCGCCGTCCAGGCCTCCCGCCAGGACGTCGTCTCCGCCCTCACCGGCCGCGACTCGCTCAAGCCCCCGAGCCGCAAACTCGCCCTGCTCGGCCTGCTGATGCTCCTCGCCGGCGCCGCCCTCGCCTTGGTCGGAGCGACCAGCGGCTTCTCCAGCCGCACCCTCGCCGTCCTCGGCGGCTCGCTCCTCGCCGAACTCGGCATGGTCGCCCTCACCCCGTACCTGGTCGGCCTGTTCGGCAAGCTCGGCCGCTGGCTCTCGCTCGGCCCCCGGCTCGCCCTGCGCGACTCCGTCCGCCACCGCGGCCGCACCGCGCCCGCCGTCGCCGCCGTGATGGCCGCCGTCGCCGGCTCCGTCGCCGTCAACGTCTACCTCGCCAGCTACGACGACCAGTACCGCCGCGAGTACGTCGCCGCCGGCCCCTCCGGCGCCGTCATGCTCGGCACCGGCTACGGCAACGCCACCGAGACCAAACTGCTGCCGCAGATGCGCGACAGCGTGGAACGCAGCATCCCCGCCCTCGGCCCGCGCGCCGACGTCTCCCAGGTCGACTACAAGGGCGACTGCCAGAACGGCGACTCCTGCGGCTACATCCAGGTCATGCCGCCCAAGGAACGGCGCTGCCCGGTCTTCGACCGCGACTCCCCGGCCGGACCCGACGAGATCAAGCAGGTGATGAGCACCGACCCGCGCTGCCAGGTCCACGACCGCCGCGGCAGCCACTACGGCTCCGTCACGGCCGGCGACGCCACCCTGCTGCGCAACCTGTACGGCGTCACCGACCCGGCCGCCGGCCAGGCCCTCACCGCCGGCAAGGCCGTGGTCTTCGACCCGCGCTACTACAAGGACGGCAAGGTCGTCCTGCGCTACAGCGAGCCGGTGACCACGGCCACCGACGGCACGCCCACCAAGCCCAGGACCACCGAGACCGCCATCGACGCCGTCCTCGCCCCCGCCGCGCTGCCGGCCCCCGGCCAGATCGTGCTCACCCCGGACGCGGCCACCCGGCTCGGCTTCACCACCAGGCCCGCCGGCTCGGTCTGGCTGCCCCAGGCCGCGCCCTCCGACGGCGACCAGCAGAAGGCCGACGGCGCCCTCGCCAAGCTCACCGACCACACCGTCCTCGAGATCGAGCGCGGCTACCAGTCCAAGGCCGGACTCATCGGCCTCGGCCTGGCCGGCTTCGCCGCCCTCGTCGCCCTCGGCGCGGCCGGCATCGCCACCGGACTGGCCGCCGCCGACTCCCAGCGCGACCTGACCACCCTCGCCGCGGTCGGCGCCGAACCCCGCATCCGGCGCTCGCTGTCCGGCTTCCAGTGCGGAGTGATCGCCGCCATGGGCACCCTGCTCGGCGCCGTCTGCGGCGTGCTGCCGGCCGTCGCCCTGCGCAAGGTCCAGGGCCTCGCGGCCGACTACCCCGGCATCAGCCCCGAGGAACTCGCCGACAGGTCGTCCGTGGTCCTGCCCTGGCCCACCATCGGCGCCACCGTCGTGGTGCTGCCGCTGCTCGCGGCGGGCCTGGCCGCGCTGCTCACCCGCTCGCGGATCTCGCTGCTGCGCCGCACGGGCTGAGGCCGGCGGCCCGGTCCGATGGCCTGGTCCGTCGCCCCCGTCCGCGCGACCGTCGCGGCGGGGGTGACGGAGGTTACAGCCCCGACGGGGTCCGGCACCCGGAGGGCCGGGGCTGGCACTCACACGGGCGAACTACAGTCGTCGGTATGACGAGAACTCCGGACAGCGCCGTCCGCTCCTACATCGACCAGCACCAGGACGCCTTCCTCGCCGACCTCTCCGAGTGGCTGGCCATCCCCTCGGTCTCCGCCGACCCCGAGCGCGCCGGCGACGTGCGCCGCTCCGCCGAGTGGCTGGCCGCGAAGCTGAGCGGGACCGGCTTCCCGGTCGCCGAGGTGTGGGAGACCGACGGGCTGCCGGCGGTGTTCGCCGAGTGGCCGTCCGGGGACCCGTCCGCGCCGACCGTCCTGGTCTACGGGCACCACGACGTGCAGCCCGCCGCCAAGGAGGACGGTTGGGACACCGAGCCGTTCACCCCGACCGTGATCGGCGAGCGGCTGTACGCGCGCGGCGCGGCCGACGACAAGGGCCAGGTGTTCTTCCACACCCTGGGCGTGCGCGCCCACCTGGCCGCCACCGGCCGCAGCGCGCCGGCCGTCAACCTCAAGCTGCTGATCGAGGGCGAGGAGGAGTCCGGCTCGCCGCACTTCGCCGACCTGGTCCGGCGCGAGGCCGAGCGGCTGGCCGCCGACGTGGTGGTCATCTCCGACACCGGCATGTGGTCCGAGACCACCCCGACCGTGTGCACCGGCATGCGCGGCCTCGCGGACGCCCAGCTCGACCTGTACGGGCCGGACACCGACATCCACTCCGGCTCCTTCGGCGGCGCCGTCCCCAACCCGGCCCAGGTCGCGGCGGAACTGGCCGCCGCCCTGCACGACGACGACCGCAGGGTCGCGATCCCGGGCTTCTACGACGGGATCGTGGAACTGACCGAGCGCGAGCGCGAGCTGTTCGCCGAACTGCCCTTCGACGAGGCGCAGTGGCTGCGCGTCGCCAAGTCGTACGGCACCCGCGGCGAGGCCGGGTACACCACCCTGGAGCGGGTCTGGGCCCGCCCGACCGCCGAGGTCAACGGCATCTGGGGCGGCTACACCGGCCCCGGCGGCAAGACCATCGTGCCGTCCTCGGCCCACCTCAAGCTGTCCTTCCGGCTGGTCGCCGGCATGGAGGTGGAGAAGGTCCGCGAGGCGGTCCGGGCCTGGGTCGCCGAGCGGGTGCCCGAGGGCATCCGGTACGAGCTGGTCTTCCCGGGCGCGACCCGGCCCTGCCTGACCCCGCTCGACCACCCGGCGCTGCAGTCCACCGTCCGCGCCATGGGCCGCGCCTTCGGGCAGAAGATCCTCTTCACCCGCGAGGGCGGCTCGGGCCCCGCGGCCGACCTGCAGGACGTGCTGGGCGCGCCGGTGCTGTTCCTCGGCATCTCGGTGCCCTCGGACGGCTGGCACTCGGTCAACGAGAAGGTCGAGCTGGACCTGCTGGCCAAGGGCGTCGAGACCGCCGCCTACCTGTGGGGCGACCTGGCCGAGAACTTCCGGCCCGGCGCGTGAGCTCGCTCGCTGCAGGCCCGTATGAGAGCCCGTTCGCGCACCATCGCAGTCAGATCACTCATCCGGATGATTCACCACGTGGGGATGGAACGAAGTGAGCACCGTGCCTGAGACCGAGCGCCCGCTGGCCCTGGCCCTGGCCAGGGCAGGGGTGGACCGGGCCGCCGAGCACCGGTTCGACGAGCCCTGGCTGGCGGCCGCCTGGAGCCACCCCACCACCCGGGTGCTGCCGATCGCCGGCGGCGAGGCCTTCGTCGTCGACACCGCGCAGGGCACCGAACTCGTCCTGCTGCCCTCCTTCGAGGCGCCGCAGACCGGGGACCGCTACTTCCTCGGCACCGACGAGGACGGCGTCTCCTACTTCGCGCTGGCCGGCGAGAGCCTGCCCGGCCGACTGGACGGCGACGCCCGCCCGGCCGGGCTGCGCGAGGTCGGCGCGCTGCTGTCCGACCGCGACGCCGGCCTGCTGGTGCACGCCGTCGCCCTGGAGCACTGGCACCGGCTGCACAGCTTCTGCTCGCGCTGCGGCCACCCGACCGAGAAGGCCGGCGCCGGGCACGTGCGGCGCTGCACCTCCTGCGCGGCCGAGCACTACCCGCGCACCGACCCGGCGGTGATCATGGTGATCACCGACGAGCAGGACCGCTGCCTGCTCGGCCGCCAGGCGCTGTGGCCGGAGGGCCGCTGGTCCACGCTGGCCGGCTTCGTCGAGCCGGGGGAGTCCATCGAGCAGGCGGTGGCCCGCGAGGTCCAGGAGGAGGCGGGGGTGCGGGTCGGCGAGGTCCGCTACGTCGCCAGCCAGCCCTGGCCGTTCCCGTCCAGCCTGATGCTCGGCTTCATGGGCAGGGCCCTGCCCGGCGGCACCGAGATCACCGTGGACGGCGAGGAACTGGCCGAGGCGCGCTGGTTCTCCCGCGAGGAGCTGCGCGCCGGGATGGAGGCCGGCGAGATCCTGCCGCCCTCCGGCATCTCGATCGCCCGTCACCTGGTCGAACTCTGGTACGGCGAACCGCTGCCCGCGGCGGCGCGCTGGTAATCCGGTACGAAATCCCGGGCGCTGCCGTGCACTTCCGCGCCCATGGGGGGCGCGTGGCTTATGCCGCGCGCCCCCGATTTCCTTTCCCAACCCTTCCCGAATCCGCCACGACCGGCTGTTCGTGGCCGGACGGGCCAGTTCTGCTACCGTCGGGTGCTCCAGTGTCCCCGCCGTCAACCCGCGCGGACGACATTGCCGGAAACGGCTGAAACCGCGTCACCGCGCTCGCTACATTCACTCGGGTGACAATTCCCCGGGGCACCGCCCAATCCCCCAAATACCAGCGCCTCGCCGCCGACCTGCGCCGCCGGATCGCCGAGGGCGAGTTCACCGCCGACGCCGCCCTGCCGGTCGAGAGCGAACTGGAACGCCAGTACGGCGTCGCCCGCAACACCGTCCGGCTCGCCGTCGACGTCCTGGTCAACGAAGGCCGCCTCGTCCGCCTCCAGGGCAAGGGCACCTACCTGCGCGAACACCCCGTGCTCGACCACCGCGCCTACGGACCCACCCTGCCCCCCGCGCCCCGCGACTGCCTCGCCGCACCCTCCGCCGTCTACCTCGGCGAAGCCGCCGAAGCCGGGCGCGAACTCAGCACCGACTTCGAGATGATGATCGTCCGGGCCCGCGTCGACATCGCCGAACGCCTCGGACTGCGCCCCGGCGAGGCCATCGTCGTCCGCCGCCAGCTGCGCCTGCTCGACCGCGAGCCGTACTCCATCGAGGAGAGCCACTACCGGGCCGGGCTCGCCGCCGGCACCCCGCTGATGGAACCCGACCCCGTCGAAGGCGGCGACGAAGCCGTCCTCGCCGCCCTCGGCCGCACCGAGATCGGCGCCGTCGACCACCTCGTCGCCCGGATGCCCGGCCCCGAGGAAGCCCAGTGGTTCCAGGGCGGCCCCGGCGTCCCGCTCATGGTCCAGACCCGCGTCACCTACGACCGGCGCGGCCCCGTCCGGGTCATCGAGACCCGCTACTCGGCCGACCGCAGCCGGCTCGTCTACGGCATCGGCGACCTCGGCGCGCGCACCACCCTGCCCGCCCCCGCCACCCCCGTCGACCCCGCCCGGGCCGACGCGCCGTGACGCGCGCCGCCCCCGGGCGGACCTCCCGACGCCCGGTCAGGCGGCCAGGGCCTTCTTGACCTGGATCAGGCTCGGGTTCGTCATCACGACCCGCTCGCCGCCGCCCACCGGCTCGACCAGCACCGTCGGCACCGTCTGGTTGCCGTCGTTCACCGACTCCACGAAGGCCGCCGACGCCGGGTCCTCCTCGATGTTGATCTCGGTGTAACCGATGCCTTCACGGTCCAGCTGGCTCTTGAGCCGGTTGCAGTACCCACACCAGGTCGTGCTGTACATCGTCACGCTGCCGGACATCGAGGGGGCTCCTTCGAAAGAGGGGTTCGTACGGTCTCACAGCCGCAACGTCCACCGGACGGCGGGCATTCCGGCCACCGCACCCGGGACATGCGCAGCGATCATCCTGCGATCACACCGGGCCTGTGGACAACCCCGCCCCCGTTGTCCCACCGGGCTGAGAGGATGGAACGCATGCAGGAAGACCTCTTGAGCGGCAGCCCGTACGACGGCCCCCACGGCTCCCCCTGGGCCGACCCCGGCGCCGCCACGGGCCCCGACGCCGTGCTCGCCGGGCTCGACCCCGAACAGCGCGCCGTCGCCACCGCCCTGCACGGACCCGTCTGCGTCCTCGCCGGCGCCGGCACCGGCAAGACCCGCGCCATCACCCACCGCATCGCCTACGGCGTGCGCAGCGGCGTCTACCAACCCGCGCAGGTCCTCGCCGTCACCTTCACCGCCCGCGCCGCCGGCGAGATGCGCGGCCGACTGCGCCAGCTCGGCGCCGACGGCGTCCAGGCCCGCACCTTCCACGCCGCCGCCCTGCGCCAGCTCCAGTACTTCTGGCCCCGCGCCGTCGGCGGCCCGGTGCCCCAGCTCCTCGAACGCAAGGTCCAGCTCGTCGCCGAAGCCGCCGGCCGCTGCGGACTGCGCGTCCAGCGCACCGAACTGCGAGACCTCACCGCCGAGATCGAATGGGCCAAGGTCACCCAGACCGCCCCCGAGGACTACCCCGCCGCCGTCGCCAAGTCCGGCCGCGAAGCCCCCCGCGACCCCGCCGAGACCGCCCAGGTCTACCGCGTCTACGAGGAGACCAAGACCCGCCGCGGCAGCATCGACTTCGAGGACGTCCTGCTGCTCACCGCCGCCATCCTCGAGGACCGCCCCGACATCGCCGACCAGGTCCGCAACCAGTACCGGCACTTCACCGTCGACGAGTACCAGGACGTCTCCCCGCTCCAGCAACGCCTCCTCGACCAGTGGACCGGCCCCGGCGGCGGCGCCAGCCTCTGCGTCGTCGGCGACGCCAGCCAGACCATCTACTCCTTCACCGGTGCCACCCCCGACTACCTGCTGAACTTCCGCAGCCGCCACCCCGAGGCGACCGTCGTCAAACTCGTCCGCGACTACCGCTCCACCCCCCAGGTCGTCCACCTCGCCAACGGACTGCTCGCCCAGGCCCGCGGCGAGGCCGCCCGCCACCGCCTCGAACTCGTCTCCCAGCGCGAGGCCGGCCCCGAACCCGTCTACACCGAGTACGACGACGAACCCACCGAGGCCGAGACCACCGCCCGCCGGATCAAGGACCTGCTCGCCACCGGCGTGCGCGCCAGCGAGATCGCCGTCCTGTTCCGCACCAACGGCCAGTCCGAGGTCTACGAACAGGCCCTCGCCGACCTCGGCGTCCCCTACCAGCTCAAGGGCGCCGAACGGTTCTTCGAACGCCCCGAGGTCCGCGACGCCGGCGTCCTGCTGCGCGGCGCCGCCCGCGCCGCCGCCGACCCGCTCACCGCCGGCGCCCCCGACCTCGCCGGCCAGGTCCGCGCCGTCCTCGCCAGCCGCGGCTTCACCCCCGAACCGCCCGCCGGCTCCGGTGCCGTCCGCGACCGCTGGGAATCCCTCGCCGCCCTCGTCCGCCTCGCCGAGGAGTTCGAGCGCACCCGCACCGCCGACGGCCTGACCACCGACCTCGCCGCGTACGTCGCCGAACTCGACGCCCGCGCCGCCGCCCAGCACGCCCCCGCCGTCGAAGGCGTCACCCTCGCCTCCCTGCACGCCGCCAAGGGCCTCGAATGGGACGCCGTCTTCCTCGTCGGCCTCACCGAGGGCACCCTGCCGATCATCTACGCCAAGACCGACGAACAGATCGAGGAGGAACGCCGCCTCCTCTACGTCGGCGTCACCCGCGCCCGCAAACACCTCAGCCTCTCCTGGGCCCTCTCCCGCTCCCCGGGCGGCCGCGCTTCCCGCAAGCCCAGCCGCTTCATGGACGGGCTGCGCCCCGGCTCCACCGCCCCGGGCGCACGCACCGGCGCGCGCGGCGGGCGGGGGAGCGTCGAACCCGGCGAGCGCTCGGCCGCCCGGCGGGTCCGCGGCCCGGTCAAGTGCCGGGTCTGCGACAAGCCGCTCACCGACGCCGTCGAACGCAAGCTGCGCCGCTGCGAGGACTGCCCGTCCACGATGGACGAGGCGCTGTACGAGCGGCTGCGCGAGTGGCGGTCCCGGGTGGCGAAGGAGCAGGGCGTCCCGGCGTACGTGGTGTTCACCGACGCGACGCTGATGGCGATCGCCGAGGACGTGCCCGCCGGCCACCGGGAACTGTCCCTGATCTCGGGGGTCGGCGCCATGAAGCTGGACAAGTACGGGGCTGCCGTGCTCTCTTTGTGCGCGGGGGAGGAGCCCGAGGAGGATCCGGACGGCGTCGAGGACGACGGTCCGGTCGATCCGGCGTGAGCCGGCGCGGGCGCGGTCCAGGGGACTGCTCGGGGGACTTCGCAACCGCCGCGGACGGTCGTGGCGAGCGCCGCGGGACGTCGCGGCGACCGCTGCGGAACGCCGCGCGGACTGCCGCGGAACACCGCGCGGATCGTGCCGTCGATGGCGTCGCGTGAACTCGCGTGAAAAATAGTTTGCGCGGCATACCGGGAGCGCAATAGCCTGCCGGAGCGGTCAAGGGGACGCGGTCGCACGGGGTGAAACCTGTGCTGATTCCCCTCGCCCCACAGCTTTACCGAGACAGACATCCGAACATTCGGAGCCAGGGGAACCAGGCTCCGCGAGACGCCGAGAGGAGGCGAAGACAGTGGGAAACATCATGATCACCAAAATGACTGGCCAGACCGTTGTCGCTGCCTCCCTGCGTGCCGCCCGTCTGCGGGCGCTCGCCGAGCTCGGTGGAACCGGTCTGGGTCTCGACGCCACCGGTGTCTCCGTCGCCTCCGTTGCCTCCGTTGTCAGTGGTCTTGGACACACTGATCTTTGCCTCACGGGCGGCAGGAGTGTCGAAGGCACCGTTGTCGAGACCGGTCTGTCCCGTGACTGGGCCTCGGTCGGCTTTTCGCGTCCCGAGTGCGATGAGCGACCGACCCAGGCACCGAAGGCGGCCGTAGCCGCCGCCATGCATGGCGGCTATGCGCAGGTCATCGGTGCCGGAAACGCCCAGAAGCAGAACGAGCAGCAGATCAACCAGGCCGCGGCCGCCTTCATCGGCGCCAAGGCCATCCGGATGCGGGCCTTCCGCGGGCCTGAACCCTGGAGAGAACGAACCTGAGTCAGCCTCAGGTCGGCGCCTCCAGGGCCGCGGAACCCGTCACACCGGGATCCGCGGCCCTTCTGTTTTGTCCGGTACGCAAGACCACCCAGGCCCCCCGGGGCCTCCGGCCCAGACCACCAGTCCACTGGGCCGGAACCACTGAGAAGACGAGGAAGACGCCAACAGTGTCCACGGTCATCACGCCGCCCATCCCGTCCGTACCGCCGACAAGCCAGATCACCAAGGCCGACCAGGCCGACCCCCCGGAGGTTCCGTTCATGCAGCTCAACTCGATCGAGCAGGCCGAGGCGCTCGGTCTCCCCATCCCCTGCCGCGCCTTCGACCCCGAGGTCTTCTTCGCCGAGACGCCCGCCGACGTCGAGTACGCGAAGTCCCTCTGCGGCACCTGCCCGGTGAAGGAGGCCTGCCTGGCCGGCGCCCTCGAGCGCCGCGAGCCGTGGGGCGTCTGGGGCGGCGAGCTGTTCGTCCAGGGCGTCGTCGTGGCCCGCAAGCGGCCGCGTGGCCGTCCGCGCAAGACCGAGGTCATGGCGTGAACCCCGCCGACCACGTCAGGGCCGTCCGCCGGGGAGAGCAGCCCCCGCTGGACACCGCCCTCCGCCGGTCCGTACGGATCGCCGCCGCCAAGGCCGACTCAGCGGCCAGCACCCGCCCATTCCCGAGCACGCACCACGAGCAGGACCACCACATGACCCCCGCCGCCATCGATCCCACCGTCCGCGCCGAGCAGACCACCGAACTTCAGATCCAGAACAGGACTCTCGAGATGCAACTTCTGCATGAATCCCTGGCCCGTGCCCATATGCAAGACAGGCTCCAGGAGGCCGAGGAGCAACGCCTCGTCAGCCGGGTCGTCCGGGCCCGCAAGCTCCGGCAGCGGGCCGAGCGGGCCTCCATGCGGGCCCGCAAGGCGCTCGCCGTCGCGCTGATGTAGGCGCGACCGCCGCTGATCCGACTGACCCCCGTCGTGCCGCAGGCCGCCCCCCGTTCGCGGGGAGCGGCCTGCGGCCGTTGTGGTCGGGGGTCGTCGCCTTTGCGGTCGCCCTTGCCGTCGTCCTTGCCGCCGTCCTTCAGGGGCGGGCGGGCTTGGTGGCCTTCCTGGCCGTTGCCGGGGTGCGTTGCGTGGGCTTGGCCGCCTCGGCCGCGTTTGCGGCCTTGACCGGCTTGACCGGTGTCGTGCGCGGCCGGTTGGAGAACTCGGGCAGCCACTCCAGCATCTCGGCGCGGAACGGTGCCTTGGCGCCCAGCTGGCACAGCACCCCGATGGTGCTCAGCGTCACCCGGTGGATCAGCAGGTACGCGGGCGGCAGGTTCAGCTGCTTGCCCAGGTTGTAGGCGGGCGAGCGCGGGTCGGCGATCCGGGCCGCCTGGGCTCGCATCCAGGCCCGGGTGAAGTGGAAGCTGTCCACCGCGGCCGGCTCGATGATCGGCAGCAGGTAGTCCAGCACCGCGTCCGGGTCCAGCTGGATCGAGGGCTTCACGAAGCCCTCCTCGCGCAGCATCTTCAGCACGCCCGCCGCGTCCCCGTCCAACGCCATCCGCAGCGAGGCCCCGATCGGCGCGGGCAGCCCGCCCGGCAGCCGGTCCACCGTGCCGAAGTCCAGCACACCCAGGCGCCAGCCGCCGACCGGTCCGTCGTCCTTCAACAGCCGGAAGTTGCCCGGGTGCGGGTCCGCGTGCAGCAGGCCGGTCCGGGACGGACCGGCGAACAGGAACCGGGCCAGTAGCTGCCCGGCGCGGTCACGCTCCTCCTGGGTGCCGTTCGCGATCACCTCGGCCAGCGGGGTGCCGTCCATCCACTCGGTGACCAGCACCTGGTCGGCCTGCGCCACGACGACCGGCACCACGATGTCCGGGTCGCCCGCGAACTCCTCGGCGTGCCGACGCTGGGCCTGCGCCTCCAGCTCGTAGTCCAGCTCCTCCGAGACGCGCTCGCGCAGTTCGGTGATCAGCGGCTTGATGTCCAGCCCGGGGATCAGCGGGCCGAGCAGCCAGGCCACCCGGCTCAGCTGGGAGAGGTCGGCGAGCAGTGCGTCACCCGCGCCCGGGTACTGCACCTTGACCGCGACCTGTCTGCCGTCGTGCCAGACCGCCCGGTGCACCTGGCCGATCGAGGCGGCCGCCGCCGGGCGGTCGTCGAACTCCAGGAACAGCTCGCGCCACCCGTCCCCGAGCCGCTGGGCCAGCGCGGTGTGCACCTTGGCGGCGGGCATCGGGGGAGCGGCGTCCTGCAGCTTGGTGAGCGCGGCCCGGTACGGCCCGGCGACCTCCTCGGGCAGCGCGGCCTCGAAGACGGACAGCACCTGCCCGAACTTCATCGCCCCGCCCTTGAGCTCCCCCAGGACCTTGAACAGCTGGTCCGCGGTGGCCTGCTGGAGCTCGGCCGTCACCACCTCGGCGGAGCGGCCGCCGATGCGCCTGCCCAGCCCGAGCGTGGCGCGGCCGGCTATCCCCAGCGGCAGGGCGGCGAGCCGTGCCGTGCGGGTCACTGCCTTGCGCGGAAGATCGCTCACCCGGGCCTCCAATCCCCTGGCCCCCCGACACCGGACGGCCCACCATCACTAGGCCATTGTGCCCGCTTCCCGGAGTGCGTCCGCCGGTATTTCACGCGGCCCGGCGGGCGGTGACTTCCCTTTGCGGGGAGTTGGGCGGCTTGATCCGGCGGGCGCCGTCGGCGGGGAGGACGCAGGGTGAGGCGGGCCGGGGAGGACTCTGGGGGCGGGCGGGGGGCTCGGTGTTGCGGTAGGTCGCCGGTGCGGGCGGGGCGGCGCCGCGGCGTCTGCCGCGGGGAGGCAGGGTGAGGCTCGGTGTTCTGGGCGGCCTGCGCAGGAAGTCGGCGGGGTCGACTTCCTGCGCAGGCGGGGTCGGGCGTCATGCGGTGGTGCCAGGGGCGTCGGCTTCGACGGCGCGGCGGTAAGTGGCCACGTGGACACCGGTCTTGGCGATCGCGGTGGAGGCCAGCTCGAGCGTGCGCCGCACGCCGTCGGTCGGGAAGAGCGACTTGCCGCCGCCGAGGAGCACGGGCATCACCATGAGCCGGAGCTCGTCCACCAGGTCCTCGCTCAGGAGGGTGCGGACGAGGGTCGGGCTGCCCATGATCAGCAGGTCGCCGCCGGCGGCCTCGCGCCGCTGCCGGACCCACTCGACGGCCGCGGTGCCAGGGACGAGGGTGCTGTTCGCCCAGGTGAGGTCGGCCTCGTCGAGGGTGTCGGAGACGACGTACTTCTTGATCGAGTTCATTTGGTCGGCGAGCGGGTCGCCGGCCCGGTCGGGCCAGGCGGCGGCCATGGTCTGCCAGGTGCGGCGGCCGAAGAGCAGGGCGTCGGCGGTGCTCATCGCCTCGTTGATGAAGGGGCCGAGGGTCTCCGGGTCGAAGAACCGGTGGGACCAACCACCATGGGCGAAGCCTCCGTCGGTGTCCTCCTGCGGGGCGCCGGGGGCCTGTACGACGCCGTCGAGGCTGATGAACTCGCTGATCACGATGCGCATGGGGTGCTCCTCTGGTGGCTTGTTCGGGTTGTGCAATGGAGACCGGGGGACCGGTGGAGACTCATTGCCCGCAAATGGTGACCTTGGTCACATTGTTGACGCTTCGGGGGTCCGCCCCCTCCCCCCACCCCCCCCACCCACCCGCCTCCTCCCGCCTCACCCGCCGCCTGCCCACCCACCTCCAGCCCTCGCCCCGCTCCTCGGAACAGCGGCTCCCGCTTCTCCCGGCCCGCGCCCTGCCCCAGGCGGGGCGCGGGCCATGGGCTCACCTGGCCATGGGCTCACCTGGCCGGGCGCTTCACCCGTGTCGGCCCGGATCTCAGGTCGGGCGGCTGCTGAGCCCCGCAGCCGCCGGGCCTGTGTCCGGTGCGTCCCTCGTTCCTCCCCTCTCCTCCTCAGCCCGGCGGCAGCGGCTGCCACAGGCAGCCGCAGTCCGGGTGTCCTCGTAGCCGCAGGCGGCGGGGCATCCCGTCGCCCGCCGAGACCTCGCACCAGCCGTCGACGCTCGGTGGCCGACCGCCGTCCAGGTACACCTGGACGTGGAGTGCGGCCAGGCCGGCGACGGCCGTCGCCAGGGCGGTGTCGCAGGCCGGTGTGCGGGCCCGGCCGGGGCCGTTGTCCGCCAGCTGGGCCAGGACCCGCGGCCAGGCCGCGTCCTCGTCCTCCCGCCGCAGCACCAGGCAGTGCCCGCAGGCGGACCTGCCCGGGATCACCAGCGGCCCGATGATGCCGAACTCCTCGACCACGCCCACGTACAAGTGCGGCACCCCAGCCCGGAGCAGCAGCCGGGCCTCGTACGTTCCGCCCGCGAAGGCGGCGCTGCCGTCCCTGGGCGCGAGGACCACGAAGTTGGGCGGCGGGTCGTCGGATTTCCGTCGTGGCACCGGGATCAGTGGACGGCCCGCGGCCCGCTGCACCGTCTCCCGGGCGACCGTCGCGCGCAGCCGCCCGACGTCCGCGGCCGGCAGCCCTGCGGGCGAGCAGTCGCCGGGCTGGACCCGCCCGCTGTCGGCCACGGTGACGGTGCCGGTACCGGCGGCGGCGAGCACCGCCGCGACGGCGGCGCCGACCCGGCCCGCGCCGCGCACCTCGATCCTGGTCTCGGCCCGCCGGGCCAGGACCGCGGGTGCGGCGCCGGGGCCGGAGTGGACCAGGGACAGGGAGGCGAGGTCGGGCCCGAGCAGGTCCCGGTGGGGCCGGGGGAAGCGGGAGAGCGCCCGGTCGGTCGCTTCCGCGTCGTCCAGCAGTCCGGTTTCCTCCAGTTCGCTCAGCAGGGTGTCGGTGGGCTCGCGGCCGAGCCCGATCCGCTCGCCGGCGGACAGCAGCTCGGGTCGGTCGCGCGTTCCGTCGACCAGTTCGAGGAACTCGCACAGGGTCTTGTCGGCGTTGCCGAGCACCCCGGCGTACCGGGTGATGGTGCCGAACTGCAGGGTCTCGGAGTCCCGCCAACTGCGGGACAGAGCGGGCTTCAGCACGAGGCGCACGACGATCTCCCTTCCGATCGTTTCCGGACGGCTGACCGCAGCATGCCCCATCGTGCCGACCGCGTGCAGAAAGTTATCCACAGGTCCGGGGGTATGATCACACCATCTGTTCGCAAGCCCTGTGGATAACTGGCTATCCGCCCTGACGTCGGTTTCCGGACACCCCGCGTCGGTCTTTCGTTCCCGATCGCTCCGTGAAAGATTTCGGCCACGGCACCGGACTTCTGTCAGCGGTACCGGGTAACGTCGTGTGCCATGGCAGCCGAGCGGGACTCCCATCCATCGGCGTCGCGTCGGCGTGCCCGTGCAGCGACCGGGTCGCAGGTGGCGGCGCCGAGCACGCGCGGGCGCCCGGACGAGGACCAGCGCGAGAAGCAGTGCGAGAGCCAGCACGAGAAGCAGCAGGCCAGAGCGCAGCACCCGCCCTCCGGGCTGGTGACCCCGGAGGCACACGACCGCAGCCGGGTCGAGGTGCGGCGCAGCGCCCGCCGGAGTCGTACCGTCTCCGCCTACCGCGAGGGCGATCGCACCGTGGTGCTGATTCCGGCTCGGATGTCGCACGCCGAGGAGCAGCGCTGGGTCGCACAGATGCTGGAGAAGCTCGCCGCTCAGGAACGTCGGCGGATCCTCGGGGACGATGCCCTGATGGCCCGGGCGCGGGAGCTGTCGGCGGCCCATCTGGGCGGTCGTGCCCAGCCCGTCCAGGTCCGCTGGGTGACCAATCAGAATTCGCGCTGGGGCTCGTGCACCCCCAGTGAGGGGACGATCCGGCTGTCCCACCGGCTGCAGGGCATGCCGGAGTACGTGCTGGACTACGTGCTGCTGCACGAGCTGGCGCACCTGCTGGTGCCGGACCACGGTCCGGCGTTCTGGGCGCTGCTGGAGGCCTATCCCCGGACGGAGCGGGCCCGCGGTTACCTGGAGGGCGTGGTGTCCGCCGCCCGTCTGCCGCACATTCCGGGGGCCCGGCACGGTGCACCCGGTCCGGATCCGGCGGCTTCCTGCGGGTGACGACGCGGACGACGGGATGACGGGTGGCGACGATGGCGACAGGTGATGAGGACGGGACACGAAAGGGGGCGCGGGCCATATCGGCCCGCGCCCCCTTGGCGCGTCGCACCTCAGTCGGTCAGGCGGTCAGCCGTCGGGCCCGGGCGACCAGGTCGCGCACCGAGTGGTCGGTGAGCTCCGGAAGCCGGTCGTAGTCGAACCAGCGCAGGTCCAGCGACTCCTCGCTGATCAGCGCCTGCGCCCCGGCCGGGGCCAGCGCGATGTACTGGACGTCCAGGTGGGTGTTCTCCGGCCGGTCCTTGCCGGTGCAGCGGACCTGGTGGCGGTCCAGCTTGGCGGGCACGGGGGAGTCGTTCTCCCGCAGCAGGGTGAGGTCGGGGATGCCGGACTCCTCGACGGCCTCGCGCAGCGCGGCGGAGGCGAGGTCGGCGTCGCCGAGCTCGCAGTGCCCGCCCATCTGCAGCCATCTGCCGACCTTGGGGTGCAGGGTGAGCAGCACCCGTCCGGCGACCGGGTCGACGACGGCCGCGCTCGCCGTGATGTGGGCGGGCAGGCAGGACCGGTACAGGCCCTCGGGCTGCTCGGCCAGGTGCGCGAGGTAGTCGAGCCGGAGCTGTTCCTGGTCCTGGTCGGTGGGCCGCCAGTCGGTCAGGGTGCGGACGGCGTCCGCGTGCAGGGTGGACGTGCCCGTCCCGGTGGCCGTCATGCGGTGGGCTCGTCCTTTCCGTCGGTGCCGTTCTCGTCGGTCTTCGGCTGGTCGTCCTTGGTGAGGTCGGGCTTGCCGGCCGCGGCTTCGCCCAGCAGCCTGTCGAGGGCGTCGAAGTCGAACCCGCCCTCCAGGTCGCCGCTGCCGCGGTGCACGAAGGCGTCGGGGTCGTCCAGGTCGGCGGCGGTGGGCAGCATGTCGGGGTGCTCCCAGAGCGCGTCGCGGCCCTCGACGCCGCGCGCGTCGGCGAGCAGCGCCCACAGCCGGGCGGCGTCGCGCAGTCGGCGCGGGCGCAGCTCCAGGCCGACCAGGGTGGCGAAGGTCTGCTCGGCGGGCCCGCCGGCGGCGCGGCGGCGGCGGACGGTCTCGCGCAGCGCGCCGGCCTGCGGCAGGTGGGGTTGGGCGGCGGCGTGGACGACGGCGTCGACCCAGCCCTCGACCAGCGCGAGCGCGGTCTCCAGGCGGGCGAGCGCGGCCTTCTGCTCGGGGGTGTCCTCGGGCTGGAGCAGGCCGCCGGCGAGGGCCTCCTGGAGGGCCTCCGGGTTGCTCGGGTCGAGCTGGCCGACGAGTTCCTCCATGCGGGAGGTGTCGACCTTGATGCCGCGGGCGTAGGCCTCGACGGCGCCGAGCAGGTGGGCCCGCAGCCACGGCACGTGGGCGAAGAGCCGCTGGTGGGCGGCCTCGCGCAGGGCGAGGTAGAGCCGGACCTCCTCGGCGGGCACGTTCAGGCCCTCGCCGAACTCGGCGACGTTCTGCGGCAGCAGGGCGGCCTTGCCGGCCGGGGCGAGCGGCAGGCCGACGTCGGTGGAGCCGACGACCTCGCCGGCCAGGGCGCCGAGCGCCTGGCCGATCTGGGTGCCGAACATGGCGCCGCCCATGGAGCGCATCATGCCCATCAGCGGGCCGGCCATGGCCTGCATCTCCTCGGGCAGGACGCCGCCCATGGCGGTGCCGACGCGCTCGGCGACCGGGTCGACGAGGTCCTTCCAGACCGGGAGGGTGGCCTCGATCCATTCGGCGCGGCTCCAGGCGACGGCGGTGCCGGCGCCGGAGGGGAACTCGGTGACGCCGTCGAGCCACAGGTCGGCCAGGCGCACGGCCTCCTCGACGGCGGCGCGTTCGGCGGCGCCGACCGAGCGGTCCTTGCTCTTGCCCTCGGCGGGTTCGGCGACGACGGTCTGCCGGGCGATGTTCTGGGCGAGTTCCCAGTTCACCGGGCCGCCCTCGAAGGAGAGCATCTGCCCGAGCTGCTGGAAGGCGGCGCCGAGGTCGCCGGGGTTGAGGCCGCCGAACATCGCGGCGAAGGGGTTGTCGGCTCCGGCGCCGCCGGGGCCGCCCGGGGTGCCGGGCATGCCGAACATCGCGCCGAAGGGGTTGCCGGTTCCGAAGCCGAACGGCTGCGGGCCGCCGGTGCCTTCCTGGCCCTGCTCCTTCTTCTGCGCGTCGTCGGGCTTGGCCTTGCCGTCCTCGGGCTCCTCGGGCGGAACGCCGAATCCGAAGGGAAGGTCGCTCACGGGGTCCTCGATCCGGTCGGCCGTCATGCGGGTGTGGCGGGAAGTGCTGCCCGCCCGGGGGTCCGGTGGAGCGGGGGACTCGTGGGCGGCTCCCGCGCGCAAGGCCCGCGCCGGGTGCACCGCCGGGCCTTCGCCTCGGGCAGGATGGACGTACGTGACACACGTCCGTACGCACATAAGCTAACCGTGGAGGATGGCCGGTGAGTTCCCCGCCTTCGGACGTTCGCTCTGGGCTGACCGCAGGAGAGGACGACCCGGACACCACGGTGTCGCCGCCTCCAGCCTACGGGGGGCGGCCGTTGACCGTGGCCGTCACCGGTGCGGCGGGTGCGCTGGGCGAGCGGGTCGCCGCCCGGCTGGTGGCCTCGCCGCACGTGCGCAGGGTGCTGGCGGTGGACGACCGGCGCGGTGAGGTCGCGGGCGTGCAGTGGCGGGTGCTGGACGTGCGGGATCCGGCGGTGGCCGAGCGGCTGGCCGGGGTCGACGTGGTGGTGCACCTGGCGATGGACTTCGGCATGGAGTCCGATCCGCGGGCCCGCAGCGCCTACAACGTGCGCGGCGCGCAGACGGTGCTGACCGCGGCCGCGGCCGCCGGGGTGCACCGGGTGGTGTTGTGCACCTCGGCGATGGTCTACGGGGCGCTGGCCGACAACGAGGTGCCGCTGGCCGAGGACTCCGAGCTGCGGGCGACCGAGGAGGCCTCGCTGGTCGGGGACCTGCTGGAGATCGAGCGCCTGGCGCGGCGGGCGCCGCGCGCCCACCCGGGGCTGCAGGTGACGGTGCTGCGCCCGGCGGTGGTGGTGGGCCCCGGGGTGGACACCGTGCTGACCCGGCACTTCGAGGCGCCCCGGCTGCTGGTGGTGGCCGGCTCCCGTCCGTGCTGGCAGTTCTGCCACGTCGACGACTTGGCGATGGCGCTGGAGTACGCGGCGCTGGGCCTGGTCGAGGGTGAGGTGACGGTCGGCTGCGACGGCTGGCTGGAGCAGGAGGACGTGGAGCGGCTGTCGGGGATCCGGCGGATGGAGCTGCCGGCCGCGCTGGCGCTCGGGACGGCGGCGCGGCTGCATCGGCTGGGCCTGACCCCGGCCCCGGCGGGGGACCTGGCGTACACGATGTACCCGTGGGTGGTGTCCGGCAGCAGGCTGTACGAGGCGGGCTGGCGTCCGGGGTTCACCAACGAGCAGGTGCTGGCCGAGCTGCTGGCGCAGGTGTCCGGCAAGCACGCGGTGGCGGGGCGCCGGCTGGGCGGCAAGGAGGCCGCGACCAGTCTGGGGGCGGCCGGGGCGACGGTGGCGCTGGTCGGTACGGCGGCACTGGTGCGCCGGGCCCGTAAGCGGCGGCGCCTCTGAGTCCGGGCTCGTGGTGTACGGAGCGGGCGGGGAACCGGTCGGGCGGGCGGCGGTGATTCTCGGATTCTCACGATGCGAAATTTCGTAATCGTGATGCGGAAGCCCCTTGCCGGGGTCGGCCCCGGATGGGCAATCATGGGGTCATGTCCGAGAACCACGACCCCATCCGCCTGCTCGCCATCCGCGACACCCCGCTCTCGCTGGACGAGGTGTACGAGGCGGTCGGCGACGACGCGGCCGGCGGCACCACCGTCTTCGTCGGGACGGTCCGGGACCACGACGGTGGCAAGTCGGTCGCCGCGCTGGAGTACAGCTGCCACCCCACGGCCGAGGAGGAGATGCGCCGGATCGCCGAGAAGGTCGTCGCCGACTTCCCGGTCAAGGCGCTCGCCGCGGTGCACCGGGTGGGCCGGTTGGAGATCACCGACAAGGCCGTGATCGTCGCCGTCTCCTGCGCCCACCGCGGCGAGGCCTTCGCGGCCGCCCGCCGGCTGATCGACGACCTCAAGCACGAGGTGCCGATCTGGAAGCACCAGGTGTTCGCCGACGGCGAGGAGGAGTGGGTCGGCGCCGACGGCTGCTGACCGCGCCCCTGCGGGGGCGGCGGAACCGGGTGCACACGGAGCGCGTCCCTCGGGTCAGGCGCGCCGTGACTTCACCCGAACGGGTTCGATCCGGTAGGCCGGATACTCCCTGGAAGTGAGCCGATCGGCCGTCCCGTAACCCGGACGGCGCCGGCCGCGTTGTCCGCCGGAGTGGTTAATCTGCTCATAGACACGACGAGCTGGGAGTACTGATATGGGTGCGCTCGCCTGGTTGATCATTCCGGTTGTCGCCGTCCTGGTCGCCGCCGCCTGGGCGGCCTGGGCCCAGCGGGCCCCGAAGGCCACGGGGGACCCGGCCTCGCTCGCCGAACACCGGCGCTTCATGGCCGCGATGGAACGCACCACCGCCGGCACCGGCACCCCCGGGGAGCGCTCCGGCCGGTAGCCCGGCGGGCAGCGCGTCACCCGCGTCCCGTACTGTCGAGGCATGCCACGCCGCTCCGCGACGATGCTCGCTGCCACCCTCCTGCTCATAGCGCTGCTCTGCGTCTCGGTGCTGATGAAGGTGCCGTACACGGAGATGAGCCCGGGCCCGACGTACAACACGCTCGGCGACCAGGGTGGCAAGCCGGTGATCAGCATCACCGGCCACGACTCGTACCGGACCTCCGGGCACCTCAACATGACCACCGTCCAGGTCACCGGGGCGAAGTACGAGCCCAGCCTGGTCAACGCGGTGATCGGCTGGATGCGCGACGACGTGCTGGTGGTGCCGCACGACAACGTCTACCCCAAGGGGCAGTCGGACGCCGACGCCAAGAAGCAGAACGCCGAGGAGTTCGCCTCCTCCGAGGACAGCGCCCGCACCGCCGCGCTCAAGCAGCTGGGCGTCCCGGTCGGCAACGAACTGATCGTCAAGTCGGTCACCGCGGGGGCCCCGGCCGAGGGCCGGCTGCACGCGGGCGACCAGATCGTCGCCGTGGACGGCACCGCCGTCGACTCGGTCGACCAGGTGGTCGCCGGCGTCACCAAGCACAAGCCCGGCGAGTCGGTGGTCTTCACCGTGGTGCCGCGGGCCAAGGACAACTCCGGCAACGGCTCGGCCACCCCGGGCACCAGGACCGACGTCACCGTCCCGACCGTACGGGCCAAGGACCTCGACCCGAAGGCCCCGGCCGAGCGGGCCGAGCTCGCGGTGGTCGGCATCGGCACCGGGATCCGGCACACCTACCCGTTCCAGATCGACATCGGCCTGCAGGACGTCGGAGGCCCCAGCGCCGGGCTGATGTTCTCGCTCGGCATCATCGACAAGCTCACCCCCGGCGGCGACCTGACCGGCGGCAAGTTCGTGGCCGGCACCGGCACCATCGACGACGACGGCAAGGTCGGCCCGATCGGCGGGATATCGATGAAGCTGATCGCCGCCCGGGACGCCGGGGCCGAGTACTTCTTCACCCCGTCCTCGAACTGCGCCGAGGCCACCAAGAACGTGCCGTCCGGGCTGACCTTGATCAAGACGGACACCCTGGACGGCGCGCTGAAGTCGCTGGAGCAGATCCGCTCCGGGCAGACCTCCGCGCTGCCGTCCTGCCCCAAGTGATCTAGGCGAAGGTCGCCAGCAGCGCGTCGGTCAGGCCGGGGACCAGGTCCGGGCCGGTCAGCACCTCGCGGGCGACGTCCTTGGAGCGCAGCCGCAGGGCGATCTCCTTCCGGCCGTCGCGCAGCACCGCGGCGGTGATCCGCACCTCCTCGCGCTGGGGGTGGTTGGCCACCCACTCGGCGAGCTGGGCGTCGGAGGCGCCCCGGGGGCGGGACTGCTCGGCGCCCGGCGGCAGCATCATCCGCTCGACCACCAGGGCGCAGCCGGCCACCGCGTCGGGCCAGGCGATGGTGCCGAGGAACTTGTCGAGCTCCATGCCGGCCGGGAGTTCGTCCTGCTCGACCGGGGTGAGGCCGGGCTCGTCGCCCTCCTCGAGGCCGAGTTGCTTGGCGATCCGGGGATCGGCCTTGCGCAGGGCGGCGCTGTCCACCAGGGCGAACAGGCGGGCCGGGAGGTCCCAGCCGAGGGTGGCGGCGTACTCGTCGATCTCCAGCGCGGCCCGGGTGAGCGGGGTGGCGGCCGGGAGCTTCGATACATCGTCGGGGGAGTTGTTCAGATCAGACGCGTCGGACATGACTCAATCCTCACACGCCGGGCGGTGGGCGCTCGCCGGGGCGGGGCGCAGCCGGCCGCGGCGGTCGGTGGCGGGGGCGCCCCCGGCGGGCCGGCGGGGGTCCGGTGGGGGTTGTGGGGGAACGGCGTCGTAACCGTCTGCTAACGGTGGGAACTCGGCCGAAGCCTGGTTTAGTTTTCCTGACGACCGATCGATTCCAGACGACACAGCTGAGGTGCCACCGTGGTATTCCAGATGCCGGAACGCTCAGGGCCGGGTTTCCGGCGGAGGGTGGGGCCGCCCTCCCGGCGGGCGCGGGTGGCGCTGCTGACCCTGGGCGTGCTCGCGGTGCTGTTCCTGCTGTTCGTCATGTTCGCCGGGTTCTGGACGGACTGGCTGTGGTTCAGGTCGGTCCGCTACTCCTCGGTGTTCACCACCCAGCTGTGGACGAAGATCGGGCTGTTCGCGGTGTTCGGCCTGCTGATGGCGGTGATCGTCGGCTTCAACGTCTGGCTGGCGCACCGGTTGCGGCCGCCGCTGTCGGCGATGTCGGTGGAGCAGCAGAGCCTGGACCGCTACCGGGCGGGTCTGGCGCCGTTCAAGCGCTGGGCGCTGATCGGCGTCTCGCTGGTGATCGGTCTGGTGGCGGGCGCCGCGGCGTCGGGCCAGTGGCGGACCTGGCTGATGTGGACGAACGCGACGTCCTTCGGGGAGAAGGACGCCCAGTTCGGCATGGACGTCTCGTTCTACGCCTTCGACCTGCCGTTCTACGAGTTCGTGCTGGGCTTCGCGTTCAGCGCGGTGATCGTCTCGCTGCTGACCTCGGCGCTGGTGCACTACCTGTACGGGGGGCTGCGGCTGCAGGGTCCGGGCCGTCGGGCGAGCGCGGGCGCGCAGGGGCACCTGGCGGTGCTGCTGGGCGTGTTCGTGCTGCTGAAGGCGGTGGCGTACTGGCTGGACCGGTACGCGCTGGCGGTGAAGACCGGCTCCTACAAGGGGGTGTCGGGCTGGACGGGCCTGCGCTTCGTGGACGCCAACGCGTTCCTGCCGGCCAAGACGATCCTGTTCTTCGTCGCGATCATCTGCGCGGTGCTGTTCTTCCTGACCCCGATCCGCCGGACCTGGGCGCCGGCCCTGATCGGGCTGGGGCTGATGGTGCTGTCGGCGGTGCTGATCGGCGGGCTGTACCCGGCGATCGTGCAGCAGTTCCAGGTCAAGCCGAACGAGCAGGCCAAGGAGACGCCGTACATCCAGAAGAACATCGACGCGACGCGGCGGGCGTACGGGATCGCGGACGCGCAGACCACGCCGTACGGTCCGCAGGGCTCGACCAGCGGCGACGCGCTGAAGCCGGACGCCCAGACCATCGCGGACGTGCGGCTGCTGGACCCGAACATCGTGTCGCAGACCTTCCAGTCGCTGGAGCAGGGGCGCAACTACTACGCCTTCCCGAGCACGCTGTCGGTGGACCGGTACGGCTCCGGCGCGGACAAGCAGGACACCGTGATCGGGCTGCGCGAGCTGGACCTCAACGGGGTGCAGCGCAACTGGATCAACGACCACTTCAAGTACACCCACGGGTACGGCGCGGTGGCCGCCAAGGGCAACCAGGTCGACGACCGGGGCCAGCCGGTGTTCACCGAGTCGGGCCTGCCGACCACGGGCACGCTGGGCGACTACCAGCAGCGGATCTACTACGGCGAGAAGACGACGACGTACTCGATCGTCGGCGGCTCGAACAAGGAGATCGACTACACCACGCAGACCGGGGAGAACAAGGAGTTCACCTACGGGGGCGACAGCGGGGTCTCGCTGGACAACCCGATCACCCGGGCCGCGTACGCGGTGCGCTTCGCCGAGCCGCAGATCCTGTACGCGGGGGCGATCACCGACGGCGCCAAGGTGATCTACAACCGGACGCCGAAGGAGCGGGTGGAGAAGGTCGCGCCGTGGCTGTCGATCGACGCCGACCCGTACCCGGTGGTGCAGGACGGCCACGTGGTGTGGGTGGTGGACGGCTACACCACCTCGGACGGCTTCCCCTTCTCGTCGAAGACGACGCTGGGCACCGCGACCAAGGACTCGCTGACCAACCAGCGCGGTGAGCTGCTGGCGGTGGCCAACCAGGTCAACTACATCCGCAACTCGGTCAAGGCCACGGTCGACGCCTACACCGGCGAGGTGAAGCTCTACCAGTGGGACGAGCGGGACCCGGTGCTGAAGACCTGGATGAAGGCCTTCCCGGGCACGGTCGAGCCGAAGGCGGACATCCCGCCGTCGCTGCTGCCGCACCTGCGCTACCCGCAGGACCTGTTCAAGGTGCAGCGCGACCTGCTCGGCCAGTACCACGTGACGGACGCCAACTCCTTCTTCAACGGCAGCGACATCTGGCAGGTCCCGGTGGACCCGACCAGTGACACCAGGCAGGTCCAGCCGCCGTACTACGTGACGGTGCGCACGCCGGACGCCGCCGCCGCGAGCTTCTCGCTGACCAGCACCTTCGTGCCGATCGGCCGCCCGAACCTGGCGGCGTTCATGTCCGTGGACGCGGACCCGGGGGCGGACTACGGGAAGATCCGGATCCTGAAGATGACGGGCGAGAGCGGCGCCCCCGGCCCGGGCCTGGTGCAGTCGAAGTTCAACTCCCGGCCGGAGGTGGCCCAGCAGATCACCCTGCTGAAGAACGGCGACTCGGAGCTGGAGTACGGCAACCTGCTGACCCTGCCGGTCGGCGGCGGGCTGCTCAACGTCGAGCCGGTGTACGTGCGCGGACGCGGCGCCAAGTACCCGACGCTGCAGAAGGTCCTGGCGGTGTACGGGGACGACAACGTGGCGTTCGAGGCCACCCTGCAGGACGCGCTGAAGAAGGTGTTCGGCGGGGCGGCTCCGCCGGCCACGCCGCCCGCGCCGTCCGGCTCGGGCGGTGCCACGACGCCGGGCGGCGGGACGACGCCGACCTCCCCGGGGACGCCGACGCCCGCGCCCACCGGGCCGGCCACCCCGGCGCCGGGCGGGACGATCTCGCCGGACCTGCAGAAGGCGCTGTCGGACGCGGAGAAGGCGTACAACGACAGCCAGACCGCGTTCAAGAACGGTGACTGGGTGGCCTACGGCAACGCCCAGAAGGCGCTCGGGGACGCCCTGAACGCGGCCGCGGCGGCGCGCGGCGCCGGCTCCGCGCCGGCTCCGACGACAGCTCCGTCCACGGCTCCGACGACCGCTCCGACGGCGGCGCCGACCGGGTCGGGGTCGCCGAGCCCGCACCCGTAGTCCCACTGAGCTGCGGTAACCGTTTTCGCTTTCCGTCCCGCGTCCGTGCTATGGTTCAACCACAACGACGCGGGGTGGAGCAGCTCGGTAGCTCGCTGGGCTCATAACCCAGAGGTCGCAGGTTCAAATCCTGTCCCCGCTACTCAGTGTCAGAGGCCCGGAGGATCATTCCTCCGGGCCTCTGTCGTTTCCGTGCGGACGTTCCGTCCGGAAGCGGTGGGAACCGCTCCGGTACTATCGACCGTCGCCAACGGGGACGGCACTGGGGTTTGTGGGGTGGAAGTGTCGGGAAATCGACAAAGCGCCGAAGCAATTTCGTCGGCTTCGGGTCCGCCCCGCCCGAATTCGGCCGGGGCAGGTGTACGCGGGTAGCGGGTGATGCGACGATGGGACACACGGGGGACGGTGCACGGCCGCTGATGGGCCGTCGGGTCCGGCGCCTCTCCTGGGAGTCCCCCCGGCCGTCGGCCGGGGCACGATGCCGCGACACTCTGGGGGAGCGGGAGTCGGCATGAGGCTGATCGGCAAGTCTGGTACCAAGTCCGGTGCGGCGGTCGAGGCGGACACCGACGCCTGGGCGGAGAGCGCCGAGAGCCCCGACAGCCGCCCGGGGGCCCTGCCCGCCCAGCGCACCAGCGGACTGTCCGAGCGCCCCCAGGCCGGCGGCTTCGGGCCCGACAGTCTCGTCCACGTGTCCACCCGTCAGTTCTCCGCCGCCGTCGGCCTGTACGGGGCGCCGGGCGGCGAGGAGTCGCCCGCCGGTGCCGCGCTGGACCCGGCCGGGCTGGACTCGACCAGCTTCGAGACCGCGCTGGCCGCCCGGGAGTCCGCCGCCCTGGAGGCGCGGCACCGGCAGGCCGCCGACGGCGGCGACGCGGACGCCGCCAGCCGGCTCGGCACCCTGCTGCTGCGCCGCGGTGACCTCGAGGACGCCGAGCCCTACCTCCGCGCCGCCGCGGCCGCCGGGGTGCGGGCCGCCGCCAACAACCTGGGCGTCCTGCTGCACCAGCAGGGCCACCGCGCCGAGGCCGGCCAGTGGTGGCACCAGGCCGCGGTGGCGGGCAGCGCCCCCGCCGCGCACGCGCTCGGACTCCAGCTGCGCGACCAGGGCGAGGAGGAGGCCGCCGAGTACTGGCTGCACTTCGCCGCCGACCACGGCCACCCGCTGGGCGCCTACGCGCTGGGCGACCTGATGGAGCACCGGCGCGACGTGCGGGCCGAGCGCTGGTTCAAGGTCTCCGCCGACGCCGGGCACCGCGAGGCCGCCTACCGGCTGGCCCGGATGCGCGAGGCCGCCGGCGACAAGGAGACCGCCGAGGCCTGGTACCGCACCGCCGCCGCCCGCAGTCACGCGCGCGCCGCGCTGCGCCTGGGCGTGCTGCTGGAGGAGCGCGCCCGCACCGACCAGTCGCTGCTGGAGGAGGCGGCCCGCTGGTACCGCCAGTCCGCGCAGAACGGCGAGCCGCGCGCCGCCTGCGCGCTCGGCTTCCTGCTGCGCGACTCCGGGGAGGTCACCGCCGCCGCCGAATGGTGGCGGGAGGCCGCCGAGGCCGGTGACGGCAACGCCGCCAACGCGCTCGGCGCCCTGCACGCGAGCCGCGGCGAGGCCAAGGAGGCCGAGCACTGGTACCGCACCGCCCTCGACGCGGGCGACCAGAACGGCGCCTTCAACCTCGGCCTGCTCTGCGCCGGCACCGGCCGCGAGCAGCAGGCCGAGCAGTGGTACCGCCGGGCCGCGTACGCCGGGCACCGGGAGGCCTGCAACGCGCTGGCCGTGGTGCTGCTGCAGCGCGGCGACGAGTCCGGCGCCGAGCCGTGGTTCTCCAAGGCCGCCGAGGCCGGCAGCGTGGACGGCGCCTTCAACCTGGGCGTGCTGCACGCCGGGCGCGGCGAGGCGCGGCAGGCCCAGGAGTGGTACGCGCGGGCGGCCGCCGAGGGGCACGGCGAGGCGGCGCTGCAGCTGGCCGTCGCCCAGGAGCAGCGCGGCAACCTGGCGGGCGCGCTGGAGCGCTACCGGCAGGCGGCGGCCGGCGGTTCGGCGGAGGGCGCGTTCCGGCTGGCCTCGGTGCTGGACCGGCGCGGGGACGCGGACGCGGAGGCCGAGCACTGGTACGCGCTGGCGGCCGACGCCGGGCACCGGCGGGCGCAGGTGCGGATGGGCGTGCGGGCGGCCGAGCGGGGTGCGCTGGAGATCGCCGAGAGCTGGTACCGGCGGGCCGCCGAGGCGGGCAGCCGCAGCGCCGCGTTCAACCTGGGGCTGCTGCTGGCCCGGCAGGACAGCGAGGCGGAAGCGATGCTCTGGTACACCCGGGCGGCCGATGCCGGGCACGGGCGGGCGGCGCTGCGCCTGGCGCTGCTGGCACTGCGCCGGGGCGAGCCGGTGCAGGCGGAGAACTGGTGCCGGCGGGCGATCGACTGCGGGCCGGCCGAGGTCGCGGAGCGGGCCGGGCGGCTGCTGGGCGCGCTGCACGCGGAGCTGAGCGCGTAGTAGTCCTGCGGGCCTTCAGGGCCTTCAGGGCCGTTCAGGGACGGCAGTCGGGGCACAGGCCGCGGTAGGTGACCTCGGCGGTGGTGACGGCGAAGCCGAAGCGTTCGGTGACGGGCAGCGCGGCGAGCGGGTCGCCCTGCGGGTGGACGTCGCGGATCGCGCCGCAGCCGGAGCAGATCAGGTGCTGGTGGGCGCGGTGGGCGTTGGGGTCGTAGCGCTTGGCGCGGCCGTCGGTGGCGACCTCCAGCACCTCGCCGAGGGCGACGAGTTCGCCGAGCGTGTTGTAGACGGTGGCGCGGCTGATCTCGGGCAGGCGACCGGCGGCGCGGGCGTGCACCTCGTCCGCGGTGAGGTGGACGTGCTCGCCGTCGAGGACCTCGGCCACCACGCGGCGCTGCGAGGTCAGCCGCCAGCCGCGTCCGCGCAGTCTCTCCAGCAGGTCACTCATGGAACCAGAATAAGTCACGCTCTGAGATTGGTTCCAGTGTTGACTTGGACGGAGTCCAAGTTAGGATCGTGTCATCACGACCGGATCCCTCGGAGGCACCCGTTATGACCACGCAGGACGAGCTGCGCCCGACCCTCACCACGGAGGCGGGTGCCCCTGTGGCCGACAACCAGAACACCGAGACCGCGGGCGTCGGCGGCCCGGCCCTGATCCAGGACCAGCTGCTGTTCGAGAAGCTCGCGCACTTCAACCGCGAGCGGATCCCGGAGCGGGTGGTGCACGCCCGCGGCGCCGGCGCGTACGGCACCTTCACGGTGACCGCCGACGTGACCCCCTGGACCCGCGCCGCCTTCCTGTCCGAGATCGGCAAGCGGACCGAGGTCTTCCTGCGCTTCTCCACCGTGGCCGGCAACCTCGGCGCGGCCGACGCGGTGCGCGACCCGCGCGGCTTCGCGCTGAAGTTCTACACCGAGGAGGGCAACTACGACCTCGTCGGCAACAACACCCCGGTGTTCTTCATCAAGGACGCCATCAAGTTCCCGGACTTCATCCACACCCAGAAGCGCGACCCGTACACCGGCTCGCAGGAGGCCGACAACGTCTGGGACTTCTGGGGTCTGTCGCCCGAGTCCACCCACCAGGTGACCTGGCTGTTCGGCGACCGCGGCATCCCGGCCAGCTACCGGCACCTGAACGGCTACGGCTCGCACACCTTCCAGTGGCAGAACGAGGCCGGCGAGCACTTCTGGGTCAAGTACCACTTCAAGACCGACCAGGGCATCCGCAACCTCACCCAGGCCGAGGCCAACAAGCTCGCCGGCGAGGACCCGGACAGCCACCAGCGCGACCTGCGCGAGGCGATCGAGCGCGGCGAGTTCCCCAGCTGGACGGTGCAGGTCCAGATCATGCCGGCGGCCGACGCGGCCACCTACCGCTTCAACCCCTTCGACCTGACCAAGGTCTGGCCGCACGCCGACTACCCGCCGATCGAGATCGGCCGGCTGGAGCTCAACCGCAACCCCGACAACGTCTTCGCCGAGGTCGAGCAGTCGGTGTTCTCCCCGGCGCACTTCGTGCCCGGCATCGGCCCGTCCCCGGACAAGATGCTCCAGGGCCGCCTCTTCGCCTACGCCGACGCCCACCGCTACCGGGTCGGCATCAACGCCGACCACCTGCCGGTGAACCGCCCGCACGCCACCGAGGCCCGCACCAACAGCCGCGACGGCTACCTGTACGACGGCCGGCACGGGCGGCAGAAGAACTACGAGCCGAACAGCTTCGGCGGCCCGGTGCAGACCGGCCGCCCGCTGTGGGCCGCGACCGCGCTCGACGGGTACACCGGCACCCACGCGGCGCCCTCGCACGCCGAGGACGACGACTTCGTGCAGGCCGGCGACCTGTACCGGCTGTACTCCGAGGACGAGAAGCAGCGGCTGATCGCCAACCTGGCGGGCTTCATCGCCAAGGTCTCGGCCGACCGCGAGGACATCGTGGAGCGGGCGATCGACAACTTCCGCAAGGCCGACGCCGACTACGGGCAGCGGCTGGAGACGGCGGTCCGGGAGCTGCGCAAGCAGTAGGACGGGCCGAGCGAGCGGCGGGCCCCTTGACCAGCTCCCACTGGTCAAGGGGCCCGCGCTGCTACTCGCCCGCGCTGCTACTCGCCCGCTCGCCTCCGGGGCGCTCGGACCCGGTGCCGACGGTCGGCGCTCCCTCGCTCCTGCGTCGCTCCCTCGCTTCTCCCTTTCGGCACCGGCGCGCCCCTTCGGCTCGGGGCGGGCTCGCCAGCCGAAGGGGCTCGGGGCGGGGCGGCGGGGCTCAGACGGACAGGCGCCGCAGGGTCTCCTCGTGCAGCAGGCCGTTGCTGGCCACCGCGTCCGCGCCGCCGGGGCCGGGGACGCCGTCCAGGCCGGTGAAGCGGCCGCCGGCCTCCTCGACGACGATGCAGGGCGCGGCCATGTCCCACAGCGACAGCTCGGGCTCGGCGGCGATGTCCACGGCGCCCTCGGCGACCATCATGTAGGACCAGAAGTCGCCGTAGGCGCGGGTGCGCCAGCAGGCACGGGTGAGGTCCAGGAACGGGTCGAGCCGGCCGCGGTCCTCCCAGCCGGTGAGGGAGGAGTACGAGAGGGAGGCGTCCTCGATCCGGGAGACGCCGGAGACGTGGATCCGGGAGGCCTTGGCGAGGCTGCGGCCCGCGTAGGCGCCCAGGCCCTTGGCCGCCCACCAGCGGCGCTGCAGCGCCGGGGCGGAGACGATGCCGACCACCGGGCGTTCGACGCCGTCCGGGCCGTCCTCCAGCAGGGCGATCAGGGTGGCCCAGACCGGGACGCCGCGGATGTAGTTCTTGGTGCCGTCGATCGGGTCGATCACCCAGCGGCGCGGGCCCGAGCCCTGCAGGCCGAACTCCTCGCCGAGGACGGCGTCGCGCGGGCGGGCGCGCTGGAGCACGCTGCGCACGAGCTCCTCGGCGGCCTTGTCGGCGTCGCTGACCGGGGTGAGGTCCGGCTTGGTCTCGATCTTCAGGTCGAGGGCGCGGAAGCGCTCCAGCGTGACCGAGTCGGCCGAGTCGGCGAGGACGTGGGCGAGTCGGAGATCGTCGTGGTAGTCGGCCATGTCGGAAACCCTAGCTCAGGCCGCCCTGAGCCGAAGGGGCGCGCCGGTGCCGAAAGGGTGGGCCCCTCCCCGCCCGCTGGCGGGCAAGGAGGGCGAGCGACAAACGAGGAACGAGCGCCGGAGCGCCGACCGTCGGCGCCGGGTCCGAGCGCCCTGGAGGCGAGTGGGCGAGTCGCAGCTCAGTGGGCGGTGCCGCTGAGCTGGAGGCCGATCACGCCGGCGATCACCAGGGAGATGGAGACCAGCTTGAGCACCGAGGTGGTCTCGTCCAGGAAGACCATGCCGTAGACGGCGGTGCCGGCCGCGCCGATGCCGGTCCACACCGCGTAGGCGGGGCCGACCGGCAGGCTCTTCAGCGAGAGGGTGAGCAGCCCGAAGCTGCCGAGGGCGAACGCGCAGAAGCTGATGGTGGGCCAGAGCTTGGTGAAGCCCTCGCTGAGCTTGAGGTTGATCGCGAAGCCGGTCTCCAGCAGGCCGGCCAGGACCACCAGGGCCCATGCCATCGCGTGCCCTCCCTGTCGATCGACGGGCGGGCCGTTGCCCGGCCCGACTTTCCTATGATCACCAGGCGGGGCCGGTCCGACACCTCGAACGGGCCATGAACCCAAGGGGGGCGGCGCAGCCGTCAGTCGCCCTCGCGGGCCTCCTTGCTGGACAGCAGGCGGCGCAGCGAGTAGAGCCGGGCGGCCTCGGCGTGGCCGTCGGCGACCCAGGCGTCCAGGGCGCAGTCCGGCTCGTCGTGGCTGCACGCGCGCGGGCAGTCGACGGTGCCGGGCTCCAGGTCGGGGAAGGCGTGGATGACCCGGGACGGGTCGATGTGCGAGAGGCCGAAGGAGCGGAAGCCGGGCGTGTCGATCACCCAGCCGGTGTCGAGCGCCTTCCTGGAGCCGGGCTTGGCGCCGGGCGGCGGGGGCAGCCGCAGGGCGAGGGCCGAGACGGTGGTGTGCCGGCCGCGGCCGGTGACGGCGTTGACCTGGCCGGTCTGCCGTTGGCGGTCCGGGACGAGGGCGTTGACCAGGGTGGTCTTGCCGACGCCGGAGTGGCCGATGAACACCGTGGAGAGTCCGCGCAGGTGCTCGCGGACGGCCTCGGCGCCGGTGGTCGCCAGTTCGTCCCGGCGGGTGACGACGTAGTTGATGCCGAGCGGGGCGTAGGACTCCAGCAGCGGCTCGGCCGGGGCGAGGTCCGATTTGGTGAGCACCAGCAGCGGTTCCATGCCCGCGTCGTAGGCGGCGACCAGGCAGCGGTCGATCAGCCGGGGGCGGGGCTCGGGGTCGGCCAGCGCGGTGACGATGGCCAGCTGCTCGGCGTTGGCGACGACGATCCGCTCGTACGGATCGTCGTCGTCCGCGGTGCGCCGCAGCACCGAGCTGCGCTCCTCGACCCGGACGATCCGGGCGAGGGTGTCGGTGTCGCCGGAGAGGTCGCCGACGAGGTTGACCACGTCGCCCACGACGACGCCCTTGCGGCCCAGCTCGCGGGCCTTCATGGCGACGACCTGGCGCTCCTGCTTGGTCCCCGGGTCGACCAGGCAGGTGAGCCGGCCGCGGTCGACGGTCAGGACCATCGCCTCGGCGGCGTCCTCGTGCTTGGGCCGGATCCGGGTCCGCGGCCGGGAGCCCCGGCGGGCGGGGCGGTTGCGGATGTCGTCCTCGTCGGCGTCCTTGCCGTAGCGGCGCATGGTTCCAGTCTCCGCTCAGGCGTCCGTCGCCGCTCCGCCGTCGCGGTCGCCGTCGCGGTCGCCTTCGCCGAGCAGCTCCGCCCACATCTTGGGGAAGTCGGGCAGGGTCTTGGCGGTGGTGGCCACGTTCTCCACCTCGACGCCGGGCACGGCGAGGCCGAGCACCGCGGCGGCGGTGGCCAGTCGGTGGTCCTCGTAGGTGTGGAAGACGCCGCCGCGCAGCGGGCGCGGGCGGATCCGCAGGCCGTCCTCGGTCTCGCTGACGTCGCCGCCGAGGTCGTTGATCTCCTTGGCGAGGGCGGCGAGCCGGTCGGTCTCGTGCAGGCGCAGGTGGGCGATGCCGTACAGGTGGGACTCGGAGTCGGCGAGGGCGGCGACGGCGGCGATCACCGGGGTGAGCTCGCCGACGTCGTGCAGGTCGGCCTCGATGCCGTGGATCCGGCCGGTGCCGGTGAACCGCAGGCCCTCGTCGGTGAACTCGCAGCTGCCGCCCATCCGGGTGTAGAGGTCGCGCAGCTGGTCGCCGGGCTGGGTGGTGTGCTTGGGCCAGTCGCGCACGGTCACCCGGCCGCCGGTGACCAGGGCGGCGGCGAAGAACGGGGCGGCGTTGGACAGGTCGGGCTCGACCACCAGGTCGCGGCCGAGCAGGGCGCCGGGGGTGACCCGCCAGACGTCCTTCTCCCCGCCGTCCTCGGGGGCGTCGACCTGGGCGCCGGCCAGGCGCAGCATCTCGACGGTCATCCGGATGTGCGGCAGCGACGGGACGGGCCCGCCGACGTGCCGGACCTCGACGCCGTGGTGGTAGCGGGCGCCGGAGAGCAGCAGGGCGGAGACGAACTGGGAGGAGGAGGAGGCGTCCAGCTCCACCGGGCCGCCGTCGAGGCCGCCGGTGCCGACGACGGTGAGCGGGAAGGTGCCGCGGCCGTCGTCCTCGATCCGGGCGCCGAGCGCGCGCAGGGCGTTGATCACGCCGTGCTGGGGGCGCTCGTGGCTGCGCGGGTCCCCGTCGAAGTGGACCGGGCCGTCGGCGAGGGCGGCGAGCGGGGGCAGGAAGCGCATCACCGTGCCGGCGTTGCCGACGTCGACGTTGGCGGGGCCGCGCAGCACGGGGGCGGGGATGACCCGCCAGGCCTCGCCGCCGCCGGTGCCACCGGCGTCGTTGTTGACCTTCTCCTCGATGGTGACGCCGAGGGCGCGCAGGCCGTCGGCCATCAGCTGGGAGTCACGGCTGCGCAGCGGTCGGCGCACCCAGCCGGGCCCGTCGGCGAGTGCCGCCAGCACCAGGGCCCGGTTGGTGACCGACTTGGAGCCGGGGATGGTGACGGTGGCGTCGACTGGGGCGGTGGCGACGGGGGCGGGCCACAGGGTCTCGGTCATGTGAGCCAGTCTAGGGGCCGCACCGGGGCGGTCCGGATACTGGACGATGACTCGCCCGCTCGCCTCCGGGCCGCTCCGGCCCGGTGCCGACGGTCGGCGCTCCGGCGCTCGTGCCTCGCTTGTCGCTTCTCGCTTTCGGCACCGGCGCGGCCCTTCGGCTCGGGGCGGGTGCTCGCCCGCTCGCCTCCGGGCCGCTTCGGACCCGGTGCCGACGGTCGGCGCTCCGGCGCTCGTGCCTCGCTTGTCGCTTCTCGCTTTCGGCACCGGCGCGGCCCTTCGGCTCGGGGCGGGTCACAGTGGTTGGAGCAGCCAGCTGGCGCCCAGGGCGAGGCAGGCGAGGGCGATCAGCAGGAAGACGGTGACCCAGGCCAGGGCGGGGACGTGGGTGAGCCGGGCGAGCTGGTCGGCGTCGGAGTCGCGGGCCCAGCCGATGCGGCGCTGGTGCTGGAGTTCCAGGACCGGGCGCACCGCTCCGAACAGCAGGAACCAGCAGCCGAGGTAGGCGAAGCCGGCCTGGACCTGGGCGCTGCCGAACCAGGAGACCAGGAAGAAGGCACCGCCGGCGATCAGGACGGTGAACAGGCCGTAGACATTGCGGATGCGGACGAGCAGGGCCAGCAGCAGGGCGACGGCCAGCCACAGCAGCAGGGTGATCCGGTCGGCGGCGAGCAGGGCGGCGCAGCCGAGGCCGAGCAGGGCGGGGGCGGTGTAGCCGGCGGCGGCGGTGAGGACCATGCCGGGGCCGGTGGGGCGGCCGTAGGAGAGGGTGAGGCCGGAGGTGTCGGAGTGCAGCCGGATGCCGGCGAGCTTGCGGCCGGTGGCGAGCGCGGCGAGGCCGTGGCCGCCTTCGTGGGCGATGGTGACGGCGTTGCGGGCGACGTGCCACAGCGGGCGGGCGAGGACGGCGAGCAGGGCGGCGCAGCCGGTGGCGAGGACGAGCCAGCCGGGCGGGGCGGCCTGGGCGCCGGTGACCCGGTCCCACAGTTCGCCGAGGTTCTGGTTGTTCGGGTTCATCGGCGGGTCTGCGCCTCCGTTCGCTGCGTTGGGCCGTTCGGGGCAGCCTCCCATGCCGGGACGGGAGGGCGGGAGCGGGCGGTTGCGGTCCGTGGATGAGGAAGTGGTGAGGGCGGGCGGCGTGGCAAGCTGGCCCGCATGTGCGGTCGCTTCGCAGCCAGCAGCAAGCCCGAGGACCTCGTCGAGCTGTTCGACGTGGAGTTCTGGGACCCGGCGGAGTCCCTGGACCCGAACTGGAACGTGGCACCGACCAACAGCGCCTTCGTGGTGCTGGAGCGGTTGTCTAAGGGGGCGCCGCGGCCGGTGCGGCAGCTGCGGGCGCTGCGCTGGGGGCTGGTGCCGCAGTGGTCGAGCTCCGCCGAGACGGCGGTGAAGATGATCAACGCGCGGTCGGACACGGTGCACGAGAAGCCCGCCTACCGGCAGGCCTTCGCCTCGCGCCGGTGCATCCTGCCGGTGGACGGCTACTACGAGTGGCAGACGGTGCCGGGGGAGCGGGGCAGGGCCCGCAAGAAGCCGTTCTTCGTCTCGCGGGCGGGCGGCGGCCCGCTGGCGCTGGCCGGGCTGTACGAGTTCTGGCGCAACCGGGCGGTGCCGCCGGGGCACCCGGAGGCCTGGCTGGTGACGTTCACGATCGTCACCACGGACGCCGAGGAGGCGCTGGCGCCGATCCACGAGCGGATGCCGCTGTTCCTCGCCCCGGACTCCTGGGGCGAGTGGCTGGATCCGGGGCTGGACGACCCGGAGGAGGTGCGCCGGCTGCTGATACCCCCGCCGCCCGGCGCGCTGCTGGCCACGCCGGTGTCGCCGGCGGTGGGCAACATCCGCAACAACGGCCCGGAGCTCAAGGAGCCGTGGGTCGAGGTCGAGTACGAGACCACACTGTTCTGAACGTCGTTGGGAGCCGCTGAGATGACCACCTCCGAACTGGTCGCCACCGAGGCCGGGGACGCCCGGATCACGTACCACCGGGCGGCCGCCCCGAAGGCGGTGCTGGCGCTGGGGCACGGCGCGGGCGGCGGGATCGGGGCCCGGGACCTGGTGGCGCTGGCGGAGCGGTTGCCGGCGCGGGGGATCACCGTGGCGCTGGTCGAGCAGCCGTGGCGGGTGGCGGGCCGCAAGCTCGGTCCGGCGCCGAAGACCCTGGACCTCGGCTGGCGGCCGGTCGCGGAGCGATTGGCCGGGCAGGGGGTGCCGCTGGTGGTCGGCGGGCGCAGCGCCGGGGCGCGCGTGGCCTGCCGGACGGGGGCGGCGAGCGGTGCGGTGGGGGTGGTGGCGCTGGCGTTCCCGCTGCACCCGCCGGGCAAGCCGGAGAGGAGCCGGGCGGAGGAGCTCCTGGAGTCGGGGCTGCCGACGCTGGTGGTGCAGGGCGCGGCGGATCCGTTCGGCGGGCCGGAGGAGTTCCCGGAGCTGCCGCGGGGGCACGAGCTGGTGGCGCTGCCGTACGGGAACCACGGGTTCGAGGTGCCCAAGCGGGCGTCGCTGGGGCAGGACGAGGTGCTGGGGATGATCTGCTCGGCGGTGGGGGACTGGGTGCTGGGGCTGCTGTGATCCCTCCCGCTGGTGTGGTCCCGCTGGTGCGACTCCGCCGCGATGAGCAGGGCGTTTCCGCTCGCTCACTCGTGCGAGTGAATGGCGGGCCGGGGCGGGAATGCGGGCGGGGTCGGGGTGGTTGTCGTCTCCGTCAGCACGAGTCACCGGTGAGAGGCAGGGCAGATGGGTTCGATCGCGTGCCCCGAACGGCCTGAGGAGCGTGAGGCCGCCGTGGCGTTCGCTCCCTCCTGGTCGGAGTGGATTGACGCGGGCGAGAAGCCCGTCAGCCCGATATCCTCCATTTCTGGGCGGCCCGCCGTGGGCCGCGCGCGTGTTGCCGAGGAGGTGGGTCCGGTCGTCGGGACCGAGCACGAGGCCGAGCCGGGCCGGGGTCCGGACGAGGCCCAGCCTGCGGGCGAGGCGCTCACCGGTGAGGAACTGGCCGAGGCGATCGGTGAGGACACCTTCCGGGTGTCGGCGGAGGAGTCCGAGGAGGCCCGGCGGGAGCGCTTCGAGCGCGACGCCCTGGGGTACCTCGATCCGATGTACTCCGCGGCGCTGCGCATGACACGCAACCCCGCGGACGCGGAGGACCTGCTCCAGGAGGCGTTCGCGAAGGCGTACGCGTCCTTCCACCAGTTCCGTGAGGGCACGAACCTCAAGGCCTGGCTGTACCGCATCCTCACCAACACGTTCATCAACTCGTACCGCAAGAAGCAGCGGGAGCCCCAGCGCACCGCGGCGGAGGAGATCGAGGACTGGCAGCTGGCCAGGGCCGAGTCGCACATGTCGACCGGTCTGCGCTCGGCCGAGACCCAGGCGCTCGACCACCTCCCCGACAGCGATGTGAAGGACGCGCTCCAGGCCATCCCGGAGGAATTCCGGATCGCCGTCTATCTCGCGGACGTAGAAGGCTTTGCGTACAAGGAGATCGCGGACATCATGGGTACTCCCATCGGTACGGTGATGTCCCGGCTGCACCGCGGCCGCCGGCAGCTGCGCGGCATGCTGGAGGACTACGCCCGTGAGCGCGGGCTGGTCCCGGCCGGCAGCGGGGCAGGGCAGGAAGCGAAGGGCTCGGGCTCATGAGCTGCGGCGATCCGCACGAAACCGAGTGTGGCGAGGTCCTCGACCACCTCTATGAATTCCTCGACAACGAGATGGCCGAGGGCGACTGCGCCAAGTTGCGGGTGCACTTCGAGGAGTGCTCGCCCTGCCTGAAGCAGTACGGGCTGGAGCAGGCGATCAAGGCGCTGATCAAGCGTTCCTGCGGCTGCGACGACACCCCGGCGGACCTGCGCGGCAAGGTGCTGGCCAGGATCGACTCGATCCGGGCCGGGCAGCGCTCGGGCGATCCGGTGGTGGTCGCCGCGGAGGCCTCGGTCGAGGTGCACGCCGAGTCGGCCCGCCCGGCGCCCAGGCCGGGGCAGTCCCCGGCGCAGGCTCAGGAGCGCGCCCAGGCGCAGTCCCCGGCGCAGGGGGGCGCGGCCGAGGAGCCCGCCGTGCGCCCCGGTGCGCCGGTCGAGGCGGGAGCCCCGGCGGAGTAGTCCGGCGGGTGGCCCGTACGTCCGCCGGCGAGGGCGGGCGAAACGGTCGGGCAGGGAGTTCAGCGGCCCCGGGAGCGTGTGCTCCCGGGGCCGCTCCCGTCCTGCTCGCATGCGCCCTCACTCGTTCGAGTGAGTTGGCGGTGCGCCAACTGCGCCATTGCGCGATCATGCGTCCCCGCGCCCGGACGGCGGCCTATCCTCCTGACGGACGCTCACCGCCGGTCATCCCGGCGCGCTGAGGCAAGACGGGGTCCGGACGCGGGGAGGTCGAGATCGCTACCGACAGTGGAGGCGCGACCCTGCCGCGGGGAGCGGCGCGATACCTGGTGGCCGTTCCGGTGGCGGCGCTGTGCTGCCTGCTGCCGCTGCTGCCCCAGGCCCTCACGCCCGGGGCGCCGCACTGGCTCGGCCACCCGGCGGACTGGCCCAAGATCGGGTTACTGGGCTTCCTGCACGGCTGCTGGGAGTCGCTCGCCCAGGGCCTGCCGACCCCCTGCTCGCTCCTGCTGCGCCGGCTGCTGCGCCGCTCCGCGCCCGCGGGCCGGGCACCCGCCCGCCCCGGGGTGAACGCCTTCTTCCCGGTGCTGTTCGCCGGGGCGCTGATGCTCCCGCCGGCCGCCGCCGCCCTGGTCGCCGCCCCGGCCGCGCTGCTCGGCGGCCCGACCGGCCCCGGCTGCCGCGGGCGACAGCTGTTCAACGGCTCCCAGCTCGCGCTGTGCGCCTTCGCCGCGTCGGTCGCCTTCCACCTGCTGCGCGGCCCGCAGCTGCTGCTCGGCTCCCGCTTCCCGGCCGCGCTGCTGCCCGGCTTCGCCGCCGTCGCCGCGTTCTGCCTGGTCAACGGGCTGGTGGTGGGCGTCATGGTGGTGCTCAGCGAGGGCCGGCGGGCCGGCGAGGTGCTGCGCGGGGCCTGCTCGGTGTGCGGGCTGCCGGTGCTGGTGCACGCGGCCGGCGGGCTGATGGTCGCGGTGCTCTGGCAGGGCCCGTACGGGGCGTTCGCCGCGCTGCTGGCGCTGCTGCCGCTGTCCATCTCGGCCTGGGTGTTCGCCCAGGGCCAGCGCGAGCGGGACGCCCACCAGGCCACCGTGCAGTCGCTGGTGCAGGCGGTGGAGATCAAGGACGCGTACACCCGCGGGCACAGCGAACGGGTCGGCCGCGCCTCGGTGCTGATCGCCACTCAGCTCGGCATGGAGCCCGAGCGGCTGCGCACCCTGCGCTTCGCCGGGATCCTGCACGACGTCGGCAAGCTCGGCGTGGCCACCGAGCTGCTGCGCAGAAACGGTCCCCTCAGCGAGGACGAACGCCGGGCCGTGGAGATCCACCCGGTGTACGGGTACGAGCTGGTGCGCGGGATCGACTTCCTCGGCGAGGCGCACGCCGGGATCCTGCACCACCACGAGCGGATGGACGGGCGCGGCTACCCGAGCGGACTGGTCGGCGAGCAGATCCCCGAGTTCGCCCGGATCATCTCCGTCGCCGACGCCTTCGACTCGATGACCTCCACCCGCTCCTACCGGCGCGGCCGGCCCGTCACCGAGGCGGTGACCGAGCTGGAGCGCTGCTCCGGCAGCCAGTTCGACCCGGTGATGGTGCGGGCGCTGATCGACGCGCTGGCCGTGCACGAATGGCGGCCCGTGGTGCCCTCCGAGGACTGCGTGCGGGCCGTGCCGGACATCCCGCTCGGGGTGCCCGAGCCGGTGCGGGCCGCGCCCGGCCGGGTGCCCGCCCAGGGCCGGACCGTCCCCGTGGCCGGGCAGTCGTGACCGGGCGCGGGCGCGGCTCCGACCCTGGGCGGGCGGCCGCCGGCCGGACCGTCCGCGCCCGTTCGGCGCGCGGGAGCACCGCCCGCGCGATGCACACGGCCGCCGCCGCGCTGTTGGTGCTCGCGCTCGGCGCGGTCGCCGTGCGCGGGGTCGCCGAACCGCGGGTCGCGCTGGCGTTCACCGCGCTGATCGCGCTCGGCGAATGCGTTCGGATCACCCTTCCGGGTGACCGCGAGCAGGCGCCCATCGGCGCGGCCGGTGCGCTGGCGTACGCCCTGCTCGGACCGCTGCGCGGGGTGCCGACCGCGCACGGCACCCTCCAGGTGGTCGCGGTCACCGGGATCGGCCTGCTGCTGGCCTGGCTGCCCGGCCTCGCCCTGCCGCACCGCCCCGGACGTCCGCACCGGCGCCCGCCCTGGGCCGACCAGGCCCGCCGTGACAGCGCCGCCCGCCGGCTGCTCGCGGTCGGCTTCTCCGCCGCCGTGTTCCAGCCGCTCTACAACGGCGGCATGGTCGACCGCTTCTCGCCCGAGGGCCCGGCCTACGGGGCGTTCCTGACCGCCGTCGCCGCGCTGACCGGGCTCTGCGACGCGACCCTCGCGGCGCTGCTGCGCGCCTCCTCCGCCAAGGGGCTGCGGTTCCCGGCCGCGCTGGAGGACGAGCTGCGGTCGCTGTTCGGCATCGGCTCGGCGATCGTCGCCACCGGCATGCTGGTCAGCCTCGCGGCCGGCGAGGTGGGGCTGTGGGCGCTGCCGCTGTTCTGCACGCCGCTGCTGCTCGCCCAGATCTCCTTCCGGCGGGCCGCGGCGGTGCGGGCCACCACCGGGCAGACCATCGCCAGCCTGGCCAGGGCCACCGAGGTCGCCGGCTACACCCCGCACGGGCACGCGCGCCGGGTCGCGGACACGGCGTGCGCGCTCGGCCGCGAGCTGGGGCTGGGCACCCGGGAGCTCGCCCTGCTGGAGTACGCGGCGCTGATGCACGACGTCGGCCAGCTGTCCCTGGTCGAGCCGGTGCCGGACGGCGCGACCGCACTGCTGTCCTGCGCCGAGCAGCAGCGCATCGCCCGCCTCGGCAGCGAGGTGATCAGCCGCACCGGGGTGCCCCGGCAGGTCGCCGAGCAGGTCGCCCGACTGGCCGACCCCTGCCCGGGGCCGGTCGGCGGTGAGGGGCCGGTGCCGCTCGCGGCCCGGATCATCCGGGTCGCCAACGCCCACGACGACCTGCTGACCGCCGCCCGGGGCCGGGGCCTGGGCGAGGCGGTGGGGCGGCTGGAGGCCCTGGAGGTGCTGCGGCTGGGGCGCGGGCGGGTCTACGACGCCCGGGTGGTGGACGCGCTCGCCCGGGTCGGCGGGCAGGCCCGGGGCTGAGGCGAGCGGGCCCGGGGTTGCGGCGGTGCGTGTCCGGGCCGGTGCGGGGTGCTTGGTCGAGGCGTGGTCGGGCGGCACCGCCAGGGGTTGAGGAGGCGCGCCGCGGCGGGCAGGCTGGGGAGGGGCGGGCCCCAACCTCGGCGGTGGGGAGCGCGGGCGGGGGCGGGCGTGGTTGGATGCGGTCGTAGCGTGGAACACCGACCCGGAGCACCGGGACCCGGCCCCGTCGAGGACGGGACGGGCCCGGCGGTACGGGACTTGAGCGGACGACGACGGCAGGGACGAACGTGAGGATCTTCCACCGGGCACGGCACCGGCCGTCCGCCACCTGGCGGCAGACGACCGACCGGGCCTTCACGCTGATCGGCGACGGCCGCTACGAGGACGCCGGCGCCCTGCTGGTGATGGCCGCCGACCTGGAGCCCTGGCTGTCCGACTCCTGGTTCAACCTCGCCCTGCTGCACAAGTTCCGCCGCGACTGGGAGCAGGCCCGCTCGGCCGGCCTGCGCGCCGTCGCCCTGCTGGACCGCGAGCACGGCGCCCCCGACTGGTGGAACCTCGGCATCACCGCCACCGCCCTGCAGGACTGGCCGCTCGCCCGCCGCGCCTGGCAGGCCTACGGGCTGAAGCTGCCCGGCGGCCCCGGCGGGGACGGCCCGGTCAGCCTGGACCTCGGCACCACCCCGGTGCGACTGTCCCCGGACGGCGAGTCCGAGGTGGTGTGGGGCCGCCGGCTCGACCCGGCCCGGATCGAGGTGCTGTCCATCCCGCTGCCCTCCTCCGGCCGCCGCTGGGGCGAGGTGGTGCTGCACGACGGCGCCCCGCACGGCGAGCGGGTCACCGACGGCGTCGCCTACCCCGTCTTCGACGAGATCGAGCTGTGGGCGCCATCCCCGGTGCCGACCTACGTGGTGCTGCTGCAGGCCGCCACCGCCGGCGACCGGGACGCCCTGGAGCGGCTGGTCGCCGAGGCCGGGTACGCGGCCGAGGACTGGACCTCCTCGGTGCGGCTGCTGTGCCGGGCCTGTTCGGAGAGCCGGATGGCCTCGGACGACGGCGTCGTCGCCCACCACGACCCGCACGACGACGGCGACGCCGCCCACCCCGGGCACCTCAGCCACCTCAGCCAGGGCGGCGCGGCCGGGATGTCCTGGTTGGTCGAGCGCGAGTGCGGGATCGCGGCGCCGGCGCACCTGGTCCGGGTGCTGCTGGACCGCTGGGTCGCGGCGGCCCCCGCAACCCGGGCTTACCGGGATCTCGAAGAAGTCTGCTGAGTACCCTGGTGAGGTACGCGTAGACCTATTGGAAGCGGAAGACATGGCGGAGCAGCACGACCACGGGCACGAGCACGACGTGGAGGGGGCGGCGCCCGAGGCCCCCGTGAAGGTGATCGGTGAGGAGCCCGACCTCAGCAAGGGCACCGCGCGCCCGATCACCGTGGTCGGCAACCCCGTCCTGCACCGCGAGGTCAAGGACGTCACCGTGTTCGACGGCGAACTGTCCGCGCTGATCGACGACATGTTCCAGTCGATGTACGCCGCCGAGGGCGTGGGCCTGGCCGCCAACCAGATCGGCGTCGACCTCAAGGTCTTCGTCTACGACTGCCCGGACGACGAGGGCGTGCGCCACATCGGCCACGTGATCAACCCGCGGCTGGAGGAGTACCCGGCCGACCGCCGCCGGGTGCTCGACGACGGCAACGAGGGCTGCCTGTCCGTCCCGACCGCGTACGCCGAGCTGCCCCGCCCGGACTACGCGGCGGTGACCGGCGTCGACAAGGACGGCGAGCCGATCCGGGTCGAGGGCACCGGCTTCTTCGCCCGCTGCCTGCAGCACGAGACCGACCACCTGTACGGCACCCTCTACATCGACAAGCTGTCGAAGCGGGACCGCAAGGACGCCCTGAAGCAGATGGCCGAGGGCACCGCGAAGTACGCGACCGTGCCGAACGACTGAACGGCTAGCCGCTGAGCGGTAGTGGTCGGCGAAGGCCGGTGCGGAGCCGTCCGCACCGGCCTTCGTGCGGTCCGGGGCCACTACTGGACGAGGAGCCACTCCGGGCCGTAACGGAAGCGCGGGTCGGCGGGCAGCTTGACGCCCGCGATCTGCTGGGCGGAGCCGCGCATCGCACCCATCATGGCGATCGCGGTGGAGATCGCGTTCGGGGCGCCGGCCCAGGCCTGTTCGAGGGCGCGCAGCATGTCGCTGTACTCCTTGTTGAAGTCGTTCAGGAGCTTCGCGGTGGACTGGTCGGGCGAGTTGGGGTCGCCCTGGCGGGGCCAGCCGCCGCCGGGCACCTTGGCGACCGGGGAGGTGTCCGGCAGCGGGACGGCGTCGCCGGTGAACTCCCACTTCCGGGTCATGTCGTTGAAGACGAGCTTCCGGCCCTCGGCGATCTCCTTGAAGGCGTAGTAGTGGGCGAGTCTGCTCGGCCCGCCACCGGAGGGGTCCTCCGGGGAGGCGCTGGTCCCCTCGCCCTGGGTCTGGATGATCCGGATCGCCCTCAGGACGTCGTCGATGGTCTTCATCTCGATCATCTCGCGCTTACCACCCGGCGAGGTGCTCACCTGCCGCTGACCGCTGAGGAGGTGCGCGTACTTGGGGAAGACGTTGGCGATGCGCTGGTAGAAGGCGCCGATCGTGTTGCCGTCGGCCGCGAAGGCGAGCGGGTTCTCGGGCTTCTCGATGTCGGAGAAGAGCTTGGCCGAGTCGCGGGACAGCCCGCTGAGGTAGACCACCAGCCCGGGGTTGACGCCACCGGGGAGCTCGCCCGGGTACTTCGGGACGGTGGCGGGGTCGGTGAGGACGACCGTGCCGCCGATGCTGGTGAGCATGTTGCAGACCAGTCCGAAGTGCCACATCTCGTCGAAGATGATGTCGCGGATGGTCTGGGCGACCGGCTTGCCGGAATCGGCGTCGGTGATCGACCAGAGCGCGGTGGCGTAGGGCGCGATGGTCGACACCTCGAGCATGATCGCCCGCTGGAGGGCGTCCTTGAGGTCCTTCTCGGTCCAGTCGTCCTCCGCGATGCTCATGAGCTGGACGATGGCGTCGCTCTCGTAGTCGAGGATTCCGGTCGTCATGGGGTGCCCCTTTCGTTCGACTGTGCGCCGGACCGTAGCCGGGGGGCGGTCGTGCGTATGCGTGTGGTGCCGGTGTGGCTCGGGAGTTCAGCCGAACGGGTGGAGCGCGGGGGCGGCTTCCCGCCTCCGGCCGGTGCGAACGCTCTTCGGGGGCCGGTGGGTTGGCCGTCAGCGCGGGGTGGCGTCCAGGGCGGGGGCGACGGCGGCGAAGGCCTGGTCGGTCAGTGCGGCCGGGTCGTCGGTGCCGTCACCGGCGCTCCAGCGCTGGAGCACGACGTCGAAGGCGGTCAGGGCGGTGCCGGCGGCGAGCCGGGGGTAGAGGCTGGTCGCGAGGTCCAGGCCGAGCCGGGTGGCGAGTTCGGCGGCCAGCTCCTCGCGCCAGTTGGCCTGGCGTTCCAGGAAGCGGGCGTGCAGGGCCGGGGTGCCGAGGATCAGCTGCACCACGCGCAGGGTCTGACGGGCGTGGTCGGCGCGGCCGGCCAGGCCGACGTGGTCGGCGTGGCCGGCGCAGGCGTCGATGGCGGCCCGGACGGTGTGCCGCAGGGCGGTGGAGGGGCTCTCCCCGGCGGGCCGGGCGGCGAGTTCGGCGCGCATGCCGGCGCCCAGCTCCGCCAGGAACCGGACGACCACGTCCTCCTTGGACGCGAAGTAGCGGAAGAACGTCCGCTTGGACATGCCGGCGGAGGCGGCGATCTCGTCGACGGTGACCGCGTCGAACCCCTGCTGGACCAGCAGGCTCAGGGCGGCCTTGGTGAGCTCGTCGGCGACGAGCCGGCGCTTGCGTTCGGCGAGGCTCGGGGCGGGGAGGGTGGTCACCCAGCGATGCTACACGTGGGGCCGTTTCTGGCGTGAGGAGTCGTGCTTGACACTTGGTGACATAGACGGCAGCGTGTGACGCGTGACGAGACATCAGGCATGGGGCGTGGAGCGGATTCCGGACCAGACCGGACGGCTGTTCGTCGTCACCGGGGCGAACAGTGGCCTCGGACTGGCGACCACCCGCGCGATCGCCCGGCGCGGTGGCGAGGTGATCCTCGCCGTCCGCGACGAGACCAAGGGGCGGCGCGCGGTCGCGGAGATCACCGCCGACCAGCCGGGGGCGCGGTTGGAGGTGCGCCGCCTCGACCTGGCCGACCTCGACTCCGTCCGCGCCTTCGCCGAACGGCTGCGCGCGGACGGCGTCCGCCCGGACGCCCTCGTCAACAACGCCGGAGTGCTGGCGCCGCCGCGCACGCTCAGCGCCCAGGGCCACGAGCTGCAGTTCGCCGCCAACCACCTCGGCCACTTCGCGCTCACCGGGCTGCTGCTCGACCTGCTGGCTGGCGGGAGGGACCCCCGGGTGGTCACGGTGAGCTCCTCCAACCACCGGCAGGGGCGGCTGTTCTTCGACGACCTCTCCGGCGAGCGCGGGTACTCGCCGATGGGCTACTACAACCAGTCGAAGCTCGCCAACGCCGTCTTCGGCTTGGAGCTCCACCGGCGCCTCGCCGCCGCCGGCAGCCCGGTCCACAGCCTGCTCGCCCACCCCGGCTACGCCGCCACCAACATCCAGGCCCGTGCGGTCGGCCCGGTGCGGCTGCTGTTCGGCCGCGTCCTGATCCCGCTCGCCCAGACCCCCGACCGGGGCGCGCTGCCGCAGCTGTTCGCGGCGACCGACCCGCGGGCGTTGGGCGGGCAGTTCATCGGCCCCGGCGGGATGGGCGAGCTGCGCGGCGCCCCGAAGGTGGTGCGGCCGGCTCCGAGGGCCGTCGACCCGGAGACCGGGCGGCGGCTGTGGGAGCTGTCGGAGCGGCTGACCGGCGTGCGGTACACGGTCTGACCGGGGCGGACGCACGGGAGGTCGGCGGGGCCGACTTCCCGTGCGCTGGGCCATGGGAGGGGGCTGCTCCCGTTCTGAGCGGGGCCGGTTGTCGGTGGGGGTGCTTAGGGTGGCCCGCAAGATCACCGGCGGGTCGTGCCGGGGTCCGGTGGAGCGATCTCGCGGGGGTATGGCCTGGTGAAGTGGTGGACGAGGAAGCCGGGGGAGGAGCGGGAGCGGTGGGTGCTCGATCCGCTGGTGGGGGTCGGGCCGCTGCGGTTCGGGATGAGCCCGGATCAGGTCCGGGATGCGCTGGGCGGGGCCATCGCCTATGTGTCGCAGGGGCTGGAGGACAGCCTGTCCTGGCAGCGGTACGACGGCTTCGAGGTGACCGCGATCTACGGGCCGGGGCCGCGGCTGGTCGCGGTGGCGGTCGACGCGCTGTCCGGTCCGCTGGTGCGGCTGGGGGAGGTCGAGCTGATCGACCGGGTTCCGTCCGAGGTGCGCGCGGACCTCGTCGAACTCGCCCACCGGGAGGGGGTTTCGGTGCGGGTGAACTGGAGCGGCGATCCGGAGGTGGCGGCCTGGGGGCTGTCGATGGGCGCCGGGAAGGGGTGGGCGCTGTCGCCCGAGGGATACGCGGAGCGGACGGACCGGATGGTCACGGACGCCCTGTTCGTCGGCCCCGAGCCGGCCGAGGACCCGTACCGGAGCGAGCCGGTCAAGAGCTGGCGCAACGTCCAGGAGTGGGACGCGAACCCCGGGGACTGGCCGGTGCGGGCCGACCGGGACCGGCCGCGCTGGGACTGCACGCCGCTGGAGGGCGTCGGTCCGCTGCGGTTCGGGATGAGCCCTTCGCAGGTGGTCGCCGCGCTGGGCGGTGACGCGCCGGCCGTGCGGCGAGGGCGGTACGCCTGGGCTTGGCGCGGGGCCGAACCATGGTGCCTGGAGGAGGACCGCTTCGACCGGGCCGGGGTGACGGCCCACTACTGGCACCCGGAGGGCGTCCCCACCCTGGGCGCCGTGACCGTGCACGGGCGCACCGGGCCGCGGGTCGCCTTCGAGGGCATCGAGCTGATCGGCAGGCCGGTTTCGGAGGTCGACGCGGCCGTCGTCCGGTACGTCGAGGAGCGCGACCTGGGCCTGCGCATCGGCTGTGCCGGGGACCAGGGGCCGGACGGCACCAACCTGTACGTGCGGGCCGACCGTGCCGGGGACGCCGTGGTCACCGGGGCCCGGTTCTGCGCCCCGGACTGGGAGGACCACGGCTGACGCGGGTGCACGGGAAGTCGGCGGGGCCGACTTCCCGTGCAACGGTCAGGCTCAGCCGTGCGAGGTGGCGGGGGCCAGGACCGCCATCAGCAGGCGGTTGGCGAGGGGGGTCGGGGCGCCGAAGTCGGTGCCGAGGTTGGAGACCGAGTACACGGCGTGGACGGACAGGTCGCGGGTGGCGAACATGCCGTTGGCGTAGCCGTCGTCGTGGCCGGTCTTGCCCCAGAGGACGGCGCCGTTCGGCAGCGGGGTGGACATCAGTCCGGCGCCGAAGCAGGCCACCTTGTTGCAGGAGGTGCCGCCGACGAAGGGCACGAGCTTGCCCTCGTTGTCCTTGGGGAGGGTGAACAGCTCTTCCTGCTGCGCGGCGGGCAGCAGGCGGCCCTGGAGCAGCGCGGTCAGGAAGCGGTCCAGGTCGGCCGTGGTGGAGATCATGTTGGACGGGTCGCCGCCCTGCTCGCTGGTGTCGACGGCCTGGCCGTTGTCGGCGGTCATGTAGCCGTGCAGGTAGGGGCGGGGCATCTCCGGGTCGTCCTCCGGCACCGAGGTCTGGTTCAGGTGCAGGGGTGGTGAACTGCTGGCGGTTGAGAGTTGTTGAGTGATCTTTGGTGTTCATGAGTGAGTCTGTCGGTTTCCGACGAAGGGTCGTCGAGATGCTTTCGGTTGACCCGTTTCGGGCCGTTGGTGCCGTTGTGTGTGTCACCCTGTGCGTAGTCGAAGGAATCGCCGGGGATCGGGGGTGGGGTGGCTGTGTTGCGGCAGATCGCTCGGCCGTTCGTCGCCGATCCCGCGTCGGGTGTGTGCATCCGGGACCGGCTCAGGGGCCTGACCGCCGAGGACGACGCGGTGTTGCGCCTGCTGGGCGGGCACCTCGGATCCCTCGCCTCGCGGGACCTGGCCCGGCGCGTCGCCGACGGCCTGGAACACTCGGCCGAGACGTGGGCGGCCCGTAAGCGGGACCTCACGCCGCTGTCGTCGTCGCGCTGGGCCGGGTCCATCACGAAGGCCACGCACGAGCAGTGGGGTCTGTCCCGGCGTGCGCAGTGGCAGCACCTTCATGGCCTGGAAGCCGGGATCGTAACGATCCGCCAGCGCCTCGCGCTGCCGCTCGGTGAGAAGGGTGCCGGACGCCGGCCCGGCGGCTACCGCTCCCGACGGGAGTGGCACGCCAAGTCCCGCCGCCTGAAGCACCTGGAGCGCGAGCACGAGCGGGTGAGGGCCGACCGTGAGGCGGGCCGGGTGTCGGTGGTGCGCGGAGGACGCAAGCTCCTCAACAACCGGCACAACCTCCACGAAACCGGCCAGACCATCGGGCAGTGGCGCGCCCGGTGGCAGGCGGCGCGCTGGTTCCTGGCGGCCGACGGGGAGTCGGGCAAGCGCTACGGGAACGAGACGATCCGGGTCACCCCGGCCGGTGGGATCAGCATCAGGTTGCCGGCTCCGCTCGCGTATCTGGCCAACGCCCCGCACGGCCGCTACGTCCTGGCGTCGACTGTGTCGTTCCCCCAACCGGGGTGGGGAGTGGCGCGACCGTATCGAGGCGAACCGGGCCGTCGCCTACCGCATCCACCTGGACGTCGAGCGGGACCGCTGGTACCTGGACGCGAGCTGGCAGCGCAAAGACCTCCCCGTCGTGCCACTGGAAACCCTGCGGGCCGGTGAGGTGATCGGCGTGGACATGAACGCCGACCACCTCGCCGCCTGGCGCCTTGACACCCACGGCAACCCCACCGGCCAGCCCCATCGTTTCGACTACGACCTGTCCGGAACCGCCGATCACCGCGACGCACAGATCCGCCACGCGATCACCCGCCTGCTCCACTGGGCGAACGACACCAGCGTCAAGGCGATCGCGATCGAGGACCTGGACTTCACCGACTCCAGAACCCGCGAGAAACACGGCCGCAAACGCCGCTTCCGGCAACTCGTCAACGGCATGCCCACCGCGAAGCTGCGCGCCCGGCTCCTCGCGATGACCGCCGAAGCCGGAATCGGCGTGATCGCGGTCGATCCCGCCTACACCTCCGTGTGGGGAGCCGAGCACTGGCACAAGCCCCTCACGACACCGGATCGCCCCGTGAGCCGCCACCAGGCGGCGAGCGTGGCCATCGGACGGCGCGCCCTCGGACACCGGATCAGGCGACGGACGGCACCGCCCCGTGCACACCAGAGCGATGTGCACGGGCATCGGACCGCCCAGGCCCGACCCGGTGACCGGGGGCGTGAGGGGAACCGCCCCCGCGTACCCGGACCACGGACACGATCCGTCGGCGCCGAACGCGGCAGGAACGCGGTCGACCAGAACGCCCAAGACCGTTCGGGGCGTTCGGCTGAGCAAAGCCCTGGCAACAGGCCTCACTCCCGCTCAGTCCCTAGGAACGGTTGAGGATGCGGGCGGTGACCTCGTCCTTGAAGGAGTTGCCGGTGGTCTGCTCGATGAGCTTGCCCGCGATGCGGAAGCCGAGGGAGTTGTACTCCTGCTTGGTGCCGGGCGCGAAGTGCGGGCCGGGCGCCGGGCGGCCGTCGTCGGGGCGCAGGGTCTGCTGGATGATCTGGTCGAAGGTGCGGTAGTCGTACCGGTCGGCGATCGTCTCGTCGGCGCTCGCGGGGGGCTTGCCCTCGTCCACGTTCGGCAGGCCGCTGGTGTAGTTGACCAGCTGGCGGACGGTGATCGGGTCGAAGGTGTCGGGCAGCAGGCCCGGTATGTAGTGCTGGACGGTCTGGTCGAGGTCGATCCGCCCCTCGGCCGCGAGCTGCAGGATGACGGTGGTCTCGAACACCTTGGAGATGCTGCCGGCATGGAAGTGCGCGCTCTCCGGGATCTTGCGGCCGGTCTGGCTGTCCACGGTGGAGCCCTTCCACACCTGGCCCGGCTCGGAGACCAGGGCGACCGCGCCGGAGGCGTTGTCGGAGGGCCGGGTCTCGATGGCGGCCTGGAGCGCGGCGGGGTCCAGGGCCGGAAAGGCCGTGGCGGCGGTGGAGCCCGTGCCCGTGCCGCTCGCGGCGAAGGCTTGGGCGCCCGAGACGGCGGTGAGGCCGACGAGGGCGCAACAGGCCAGACCGAGGGCGGCGGTACGGCGGGCGAGCGGCTTCATGGTGGGGCACCCCGTGGGATCAGCTCGGCTGAGTGGGCCTCAGCGACGTGTTCGATCCTGCTGGGCAACGGGCCTGCCCGATATCGGGATCGACCCCGATCGGCCCCTGAGGTGACCCCGAGCTCTGACCGGGGACTTGGTGTCGGTGGGGGTGCTCAGGGTGCCCGACAAGATCACCGGGAGCGGGTGTGGCCGTCCCCGGCCGGGCGTGAATGCCGAGCGGGGACGACGAGTTCAAGGGGCCGGGTGGGTGGTGATGGTGATCGGGTGGGCCGTCCAGTCGGTCATGTCGCCGATGTAGAGGGTGACGGACCAGCGGCCGCCACGGGCGAGGCAGTGGGCGACGCCGTCGCCGCCGCCGGGGCCGATGCACAGGCGGATGAAGTCCCGGTGGGCCTCGCGGATCGGGCGCCGGCGGACCTGGTCCCAGAGGACGGGCAGGGCGTGGTCGAGGCTGGGGAAGACGGTCGGCAGCATGATGCCGGAGATCTCGGCCCGGACGGCGCTCACGCGGCGGCCGCCTCGGGGGAGGCGGTGATGTGGCACCAGATGAACTTGCCGATGCCGCCCCGGCGCGGGCAGCAGCCCCACTCGGAGGCCAACTCCTGGACGAGGAACAGGCCTCGGCCGCTCTCGGAGGTGAGGGTGCTCGCCGGCTCGGCTCGGAGCTTCGCCGTCTCCGCGAAGCTGCGGGCAAGGGCACCGAAGACGCAGCGAAGGCGCTTGCGTGCTCCCGCGCCAAGATCAGCCGCATAGAGACCGGAGCGTCGGGCGTTCGGCGCCTGGACCTGGGGGTCTTGCTGGATCTGTACGGCGTGAGTGGGAATGAACGTAGTGCTCTTGAGGAGTTGTCCAGGGATAGCAAGAAGCGCGGATGGTGGCACGACTACGGCGACACGATTCCGTCGGCCTATGCGGACTTCCTGGGACTCGAAGGGGATGCCCGGTACATCCGCACATGGCAATCGATGGTCGTGCCGGGACTGTTGCAAACCGAGCAGTATGCCCGCGCGGTACTGGAGGCCAACCCGGCTGCTGTTCGCCCGGAACGCATCGATCAACTCGTCAAGATTCGGATGGAGCGGAAGGAGGTTCTCTCCAGGCCTGACCCGGCCAGATTTTGGGCGATCATCTGGGAGCCTGTGCTCAGGTGTCTCGTCGGAGGCAGGAATGTCCAACGAGCGCAGCTTGATCACCTTGCCGTGGTTGCACAGCTTCCGAACGTAACCTTGCAGGTTGTTCCGTTGGATTTCGGCGCCACGGCTGGTGCGTGCGGAGCGTTCGTGATGTTCGGGTTCACCGACTCGCCGAATCCTGGGGCCGTTTTCCTGGAGACCCTGACGAGCAGCCACTACATGGAGCAGCAAGCAGAGCTGGACGGATATGGTCTGGTCTTCGAGTACCTCCGGTCTTCGGCCCTGAACCCTGCGAACTCGCTGGATATGATCTCCGCAATCGCGGCAGAGATGTGAGCACGAGACTAGACAGAGGTGTGAGCGCAATGGCCCTACCGGAGATGGCTGTTCGGGCTTGGTACAAGAGCAGCTACAGCGCTCAGGCGAATGATTGCGTGGAGACCGGTCGCCTTGCGTCGAACGGGATGGCCGTCCGAGACTCCAAGGATCCGGATGGGCCCACTCTGCTCTTCCCGGCTGAGGCGTGGGCGTCCTTCCTCGCCGGGGTCAAGGGTGGTGAGTTTCCGTCCCTCTGAACCAACAGCGATGCCCCGCACGGGCTGTGGCCGTGCGGGGCACCTTCGTCTTCGCCAGCGCGCGCCTCGGGTGTGTGCGCCCCTGGTGCGCCTTTGCGCGTCTGGCATCGAGGGCTGCTGCCACGCAAGGGTGGGCCCCGAACGTGTCCGTGCCCGAAGGGAGCGACGCATGGGGCAGCACGAGAAGCCGCCGCCGGACCCGGGGCAGGGAACTCCACCACCGGGCAACGCCGATGGGCAGGTCCCGCCTCCGCCGCCGGGGGACGGGAAGCACAAGAAGTGAGCGGTGACCTGGCTGACCGCCGCGAGCGGATGGACGCCGTGATGGAGCAGCGGGGCGCGTGGCCGGCTGACTCGCCGTGGCTCCGTGAGGCCATGGCAGCGCTGCCTCGTGATGCGTTCGCGCCGGATCGGTTGTGGCGGTGGGACGGGTACTCGTACGTGCCGGTCGACCGTGCGAGCGACCCGGCCGGCTGGGCGGACGAGCTCTACGCCGATCCGGATGCGGCGGCGGTCACCCAGGTCACCGATGGACTTCCCTCATCGAGCCTCTCCGGGCCCTCGGTGGTGGCGGACATGCTGGACAGTCTGAGGCTGGAGCCCGGCCACACGGTTTGGGACATCGGCACAGGCCAGGGCTGGAGTTGTGCACTCGCCGCCTGGCGCGCGGGGCCCGGTTTGGTCGTCTCCACCGAGATAGATGAAGGCCTTGCCGTTCTCGCTCGCAAGCGGCTTGCGGCTGCCGAGGTGTTCGTCGGCAACGCCATGAGGAGTGTGCCGCCCGGTGGCCCGTTCGACCGGATCCATGCGACCTACGCCGTCGAGACTGTTCCGTACGAGTGGATCGAGGCGGCCAAACCAGGCGGGCGGATCGTCTACCCGTGGGGTCGGCTCGGGCACGTGGCGCTCACGGTGGCCACCGACGGGCGTACCGCGAGCGGCTGGGTGCAGGGCCTCGGGCAGTTCATGGCCGACCGGTCCGGGCCGGTCCCGGTCTCGGGCGGCTACGCGCAGGTGCGCGGCACCGGCGACCCGGAATCCGAGCGGATCGTCGAACGCGACCTCGCCCCGCTCGCCGACAACTGGGACCTGCGGTTCGCGGTGCGCGTCGCCGTCCCGGACGCCATCCTGATCACCGGCCGGGACGAGGACGGCGTCAACGCCTGGATCCACGACGGCAACGCCTCGTGGGCGGCCCTGTCCGCGCGGGGCGACGGCAGTGCTGTGCTGCACCAAGGCGGCCCGCGCCGCATCGGGGACGAGTTGCTGACCGCCTGGTCGCAGTGGGAGACCCTCGACCGGCCGACGCCGTACGACTACGGGATCACCGTCACTCCGGAGCAGCAGTGGGTGTGGCTGCGCGAACCCGCTCTGAAGTTCGCTCCGTAGGCGTCAGTTGGGGCCGAAGTTGTCGTACCAGAACAGGCAGAACCTCAGCAGCGCGCCCGGGGCGCCGGCGCCGAAGGCGAGGAGCATGGCTTGGCCGACCGCCACGTCGGTGGGGTCGATGCCCTGGGACCAGTTCACCCGGGCGTCGAGGCCGGGGATGGTGCTCCCCGGGGCGTACGAGCGGTAGGTGCCGCGGGCGTGGGCGATGAGCACGCCGTTGCGGCGCAGTTCGGCCCGGCGGAGGCTGGTCGGCCTCAGCTCGTAGGCGCGGTCGCCGACAACAGCCGTGCGGGTGCGGTTGCGGGCCCGGGTGGTCGGCACGTCGTGCCCGTTGATGTTCATCGCGCCGTGGTCGCGGTCGGGCACCACCGTGACGGTGGGCATCCCCGCCCCCTGCACGCGGGCGATGACGGACGGCCAGCGGTCGTGGCTGATCTGTATCGGCCCGAACGGGCCCTCGATCACACGTTGTTGGAGCTTGGGCATTGCCTGGGCTACTCCTGAACGCCGGGTAGCGAACAGCGGAGCTGCCATCTCGGCAGCTCCGCTGTTCGCTGGACGACCTGTCTTAGAACTCGTCGTCGAAGGACACCGAGCCCTCGACCGCGACCTGGTACGCCGACACGCGACGCTCGAAGAAGTTGGTCAGCTCCTGGACGTTCTGGAGCTCCATGAAGCCGAACGGGTTGGTGGACCCGTAGCGGATCGGGAGGCCCAGGCGGGCGAGTCGCTGGTCGGCAACCGCCTGGAGGTACTCGCGCATGGACGCGGTGTTCATACCGGGCAGGCCGTCGCCGCACAGGTCCTGGGCGAACTGGAGCTCGGCCTCGACGGCCTCCTCCAGCATCTCCGTGACCTGCTTGGCCATCTCGTCGTCGAAGAGGTCGGGCTCCTCCTCGCGGACGGTGTCCACCACGGAGAACGCGAAGTCCATGTGCATGGACTCGTCACGGAACACCCAGTTGGTGCCGGTCGCGAGACCGTGCAGCAGACCGCGCGACCGGAACCAGTACACGTACGCGAACGCGCCGTAGAAGAACAGGCCTTCCACGCACGCGGCGAAGCAGATCAGGTTCAGCAGGAAGGCCCGCCGGTCCTCCTTGGTCTGCAGCGAGTCGATGTGGTCGACCGCGTTCATGTACTTGAAGCAGAACTTGGCCTTCTGCGCGATGGAGGGGATGTTCTCCACGGCGGCGAAGGCGGCCGCGCGGTCCTCCGGGTCGGGCAGGTAGGTGTCCAGCAGCGTCAGATAGAACTGGACGTGCACGGCCTCCTCGAACAGCTGGCGCGACAGGTACAGGCGCGCCTCCGGGGAGTTGATGTGCTTGTAGAGGCTCAGCACGACGTTGTTGGCGACGATCGAGTCACCGGTCGCGAAGAAGGCGACCAGGCGGCCGATCATGTGCCGCTCGCCCTCGCTGAGCTTGGCGAGGTCGGCGACGTCGGAGTGCAGGTCCACCTCCTCGACGGTCCAGGTGTTCTTGATCGCGTCCCGGTACCGGTCGTAGAACGACGGGTAGCGCATCGGGCGCAGGGTCAGCTCGAAGCCGGGGTCGAGCAGCATCTTGCGGTCGTCGGCAGTCATTACTGGCAGGCCTCGCAGGACTCGGGGTTCTCCAGGGAGCAGGCGATGGCGGCTTCCTGCTCCGGGGTGAGGGCGGGGGTGTTGACCGGCACGGGCGCGGCGGCGCGGGCGGCGCCGGAGGCGGCCTGGGCGATGCGGGTCGCCGGGCGCGAGCGCAGGTAGTAGGTGGTCTTGAGACCGACCTTCCACGCGTAGGCGTACATCGAGCTGAGCTTGCCGATGGTCGGCGCCGCCATGAACAGGTTGAGCGACTGGCTCTGGTCCAGGTACGGCATGCGCGCCGCGGCCAGGTCGATCAGCGCGCGCTGCGGCAGCTCCCAGGCCGTGCGGTAGAGCGAACGGACCTCGGCCGGCAGCCAGTTGAACTCCTGCACCGAGCCGTTGGCGTCGCGCAGGGCGTCGCGGGTCTGCTGGTCCCAGACGCCGAGCTCCTTGAGTTCCCGCACCAGGTACGGGTTGACCTGCAGGAACTCGCCGGAGAGCGTCTCGCGCTTGAACAGGTTGGACACCTGCGGCTCGATGCACTCGTACACGCCGGCGATGGACGCGATGGTCGCGGTCGGGGCGATCGCGAGCAGCAGGGAGTTGCGCAGGCCGGTCTCGGCGATGCGGGCGCGCAGGGCCGTCCAGCGGTCGGCCCACTGGGGGGCGGCCGTCGGGAAGTGGTCGATGTGCAGCTCGCCGCGCGCCGCACGCGTCTCGCCGTAGGCCTCGTGACGGCCCAGCTGTTCGGCCAGGTCGGCGGAGCGCTCGTAGGCGGTGAGCATGATGCGCTCGGAGATGAGCGTGGACAGCTGCTTCGCCTCGGCCGAGTCGAAGTCGATCCGCAGCTTGAAGAAGACGTCCTGCAGGCCCATCACGCCGAGGCCGACCGGCCGCCAGCGCGAGTTGGACGTACCGGCTTCGGCGGTCGGGTAGAAGTTGATGTCCACCACGCGGTCGAGGAACGTCACGGCGGTACGGACGGTGGCGTCCAGCCGCTCCCAGTCCATCGCGCCCAGCAGGTCGTCCGCTGAGGCCCCGGCAGCCACGTGCGCGCCGAGGTTGACCGACCCCAGGTTGCAGACGGCGGTCTCGGAGTCGTCCGTGACCTCCAGGATCTCGGTGCACAGGTTGGAGGAGTGCACCGTGCGGCCCGGCAGCGCGGTCTGGTTGGCGGCGCGGTTGGAGGCGTCCTTGAAGGTCATCCAGCCGTTGCCGGTCTGCGCGAGGGTGCGCATCATGCGGGCGTACAGGGTCTGCGCCGGGATGGTGCGCACGGCCTTGCCGGCCAGCTCGGCCTTGCGGTAGGCCTCGTCGAAGTCGGCTCCCCACAGGTCGACCAGTTCGGGCACGTCGGCCGGGGAGAACAGCGACCAGTCCTCGTTGGCGTTGACCCGGCGCATGAACTCGTCCGGGATCCAGTGCGCCAGGTTGAGGTTGTGGGTGCGGCGCGCCTCCTCACCGGTGTTGTCGCGCAGCTCGAGGAACTCCTCGATGTCGGCGTGCCAGGTCTCCAGGTAGACGCAGGCCGCGCCCTTGCGGCGGCCGCCCTGGTTGACGGCGGCGACCGAGGAGTCGAGGGTGCGCAGGAACGGGACGATGCCGTTGGACTTGCCGTTGGTGCCGCGGATCAGGCTGCCGCGCGAGCGGATGCGCGAGTAGGACAGGCCGATGCCGCCGGCGTGCTTGGACAGGCGGGCGATCTGCGCGTAGCGGCTGTAGATCGAGTCCAGGTTGTCCAGCGGCGAGTCGAGCAGGTAGCAGCTGGACATCTGCGGGTGCCGGGTGCCGGAGTTGAAGAGCGTCGGCGAGGAGGTCAGGTACTCCAGGCGGCTCATCAGGCCGTACAGCTCGGCCACTTCGCGCACCGACTGCTCGGTGTCGCCGACCGCCAGGCCGCAGGCGACGCGGAGCAGGAAGTGCTGCGGGGTCTCGATGACCTTGCGGGTGATCGGGTGGCGCAGCAGGTAGCGGGACTGGACGGTGCGCAGGCCGAAGTACTCGAAGCGGTCGTCGCCCGCGGTGTCGATCAGGGCGTCGAGGGCGGCGGCGTGCTTGGCGACGAAGGCCGCGGTGGTGTCGCCGATCAGGCCCTCGGTGTGGCCGACGGCGATCGAGGCGGAGAAGGAGACCGAGCCCTGGCTGTTCGCCTCGTCGACGATCTCCAGGGCGAGCAGGCGGGCCGCGAGCTTCGAGTACTGGGGGTCCTCGGCGATCATCGACGCGGCGGCGTCCACGGCCAGCCCGCGCAGCTCGGCGAAGTCCGAGCCGGCGTGGCGACCGCGCAGCGCGGCGGCGGCGACATGGCCGGGGTCGACCTCGGTGAGGTCGGCGCTGCGGTCGGTGAGCAGCCGCAGCAGCGCGCCTCCGGGGTCGGAGACCGTCGGGTCGGTGAAGGCGGTACCGGAGCCCTGGGTGGGCAGGGTGGCTGAGGCAGCGGTGGTCAAGGCGCTCTCTCCTGGCGGCGATCGGCGGCGTGATCGGGGTCACCCGGGCCGATCTGGGCAGGGGAGCACGGCGCGAACGCGGGGACGCGTCGCGCGAGGTGTCTCCCCGGCCCGCCCGCGAGGCCCGGAGGGGTGGTGCTGAGTGCCGGCGCGGCCTCTGCGGGAGGGCCGTGGCGCACGCTGTCCGGCAGGTACTCGGACTCGCGGGTACGGCTGTTGGGGCCGCCCGCACACCGCTGCGGGGCAGTCCCGGACTCTCACCGGGTTCCCCTGCATCGACAGCAGGAGTGAGCATACATGTAGTGCCGGCTGACTGCGGCGGCACCATATGTTGTGCCTGTCGTGTCGTGCGCGCCGACGGGCTGGGCGGCCCGTCAGTGCTTCAGGTAGACCTTGTACGTACTCGAATCGCCGGTCGGGGAGGTGAATTGGGCGATCAGCCGGTAGTGCCCGCTGGCGGTCAGGGCGGCGCTCAGCGCCCGGTCGGTGGCCTCCGGGGCGGTGCTGTCGAGGACGACCATGGTGAACCAGCCGTCCCGGATCGCGGCGGTGCTGCCGTCCTCGCCGTGGTGCTGCATTCCGGCGCCGTCGCGGTAGTCCGTCCCGGCCCGCGCGGAGACCCACTGTTCGGGCTTGGAGACGCTGCCGAGGTAGTACTCGGCGAGTCCGTCGACCTCGGTGAGGTAGTGGCCCTGGGGAACGGCGTGGGCCCGCAGGACGGCCAGCAGGCGGCCGGAGTCGGGCCCGTTCTGGTAGCGCAGGGCGGACTGCTCCATGCCGAGGGCGAGCAGCGCGACCCAGACCAGGATGCCGAGTTGGGGGTGGCGGAAGTGGGCGCCGACCAGCCGGGTGAGGCCGAGCCCCGCGATCGGGGTGGCGAGCAGCATGCCGTAGCCGAGGTGGCGGAACAGCGCCCCGGAGGTGCCGGTCGACAGGTGGACGGCGGGGATCAGCAGCGCGGTGGCGGTCAGCACGGCGCCGAGCAGGACCCGCCCCGCCCGGGTGGTGGCGGCGCGCTCGCCCTCGGGCGACTCGTGTTCGGTCATCTGCTCGCGGCGGGCGTACGAGATCGTGCCGGCCACCGCGAGGACGGTGAACAGTCCGCCCCACTGGAGGGTGCCGAGCAGGATGGAGCCGGCCGAGCCGGGGGCGTTGCCGTGCGCGGGGGACCAGTGCGCGACCTTGCCCAACTGGCCGTAGGGCAGCAGCAGGAGGGCGGTGCCGACGGCCAGCAGCAGGGCGCGCAGGGCGGCCGGGCCGGGCCGGCGGTGCGGCCAGGCGCAGGCGAGGGCCAGCAGGACCAGGGCGGGGACGGCCAGGACCGCCGAGTACGCGACGGCACAGGCCAGCGCGGCGGGCGGGGCGGCGGTCAGGACCAGGGCCGGTGAGCGCCGGGCGGTGAGCACCGTGAGCCAGGCCGTGAGGGCGACCAGGAGGACGGCGAGGGACTCGGGGGCGCCGTAGAAGCCGACCACGACGGTGGACTGCAGCACGGCGTAGGCGGCTATGCCGCAGATGGCGACCCGTTCGTTGAACAGCCGCCGGGTCAGCGAGTACAGCAGCACCGTGGTGAGCAGTCCGAAGCCGAGGCTGAGCAGCCGGGTGCCCCAGATGCCGCCCGCGTTCGCGGCGGCGCCGGCCAGCGGCGGGTACAGCCACGGCGAGCCGGGGACGCGGTCGAGCAGGTCGGTGGTGACCGGGGTGCCGTGCAGGAGGTGGTCGAGCTGCTGGCGGCCGGCGACCATGGCGGCGGCCTCGTCGGGGTGCGCGGCGGCGAGCAGGCGCAGCGAGAGCGCGGCCTGGACGGCCAGGACGGCGCCGAGCAGGCCGCGGGCGATCCAGCGCCGCCGGGGGCTGGAGGCCGGGTCCCAGCCGATCGCGGGGACCTGCGGGATGGTGTACGGGGCCAGCTCGACGCCGTCGGGGTTGTCCACGGCCACGGCCACGGCCGCGGCTCGGCGGGGTGCGGCCCCATCGGGGGCGATCGGCTCGGCGTCGAGGGGGTGCTGGGGGGAGGACTCGGGCTCTGTGCTCATCATGGGTTCCGGATGTCGAAGCCGTAGCGGGGGGCGGACACGCGCTTCTTGAACTCGGCGAGGGTGTCCGGAACGGTCTCGACCCGCCAGTCCGCCCGCTTGATCATGTTGAACCAGATGAAGCCGACGATGTCGTCGTGCGCCTCCAGCCCGGTGAACAGCTGGTCGACGAAGTCGCGCTGGTGCCTGCCCTGTTCGGCGGCGGTCTCGCTGATGAAGAAGGGCTTCTTGCAGAAGGTGCGGATCTCGGCCATCGTCGCGCCGTACAGGGCCTCGAAGGTCTTGGGGCTGTCGTTGGTGAAGTAGCCGGTCATGCCGGCCCAGTCGACGTAGTCGTCGCCCGGGTAGTACGGCGCGAGGCGGGTGTTGGGCGCGGGGACGGTGATGTTGGGGCTCCAGACCCAGATCACGTTGGTCGCGCCGGCCCGGTCGAACAGGTCGTGCACGTGGCGCCAGGCCGCGACGAAGTCCTGGGGGCTGGCGGTCTTGCGGCCCCACGGGTACCAGTCGCCGTTCATCTCGTGGGCGATGCTGATGGCGATGGGCTGGTCGAGCTTGGCGACCGCCTTGGCCACGCCGCGCACGTAGTCGTCGGTGTCGCCGGCCGCGATCGAGGCGAGCGAGTGGTCGTACGGCTCCCAGGCCATGAAGGGCAGGGCTCCGGCCTGGTAGATCCGGCGCACGCCGGCGGTGTCGAAGCCGCCCTTCCAGTGGGCGTAGTACTCCAGGATGTTCGGCTGCTTGCCGATCGCGGCGGTGTAGCCGGGCAGCGCGTCCATCGAGGCGGGCACGTCGGGCAGGGCGGCGCCGAGGTACTTGCGGCCCGGCTTGAGCAGCGGGGTGACGTCGTACGGGACGCCGGTGGGCAGCGCCCTGGGCTTGGCGGGGGTGCTCGGGGTGGCGCCGGGGCCGGTGGCGGTCGGCGCGGCCTGGGCGAGGTCGTCCTGCAGGGCGAAGCCCGGGTCGGCGGGGCCGCAGGCGGCGAGCAGCAGCAGGGTGGCGGTCAGCAGCGGGAGCGCCAGTCGACGACGGAGCAGGCCGGCCCGTCGGGGATGGGCGGACATGGCGATCACGCTGCTTCCGTGGGGCGCGGCTGGACGAGGACCCGGCCGACGATGGTGGCGTAGAAGAGGCCGGAGGCGAGGACCAGGGCGAAGTTCAGCGGGCCCATGGTGAGCATCCGCCAGATGCTCGTGCCGACCCAGAGCAGGGCCGTCCCGCCGCCCCAGACGATCACGCCGAGCCAGAACCGGCGGGTCTTGTTCTTCTTGGCGCCGCTGGAGCCGGTCGGCTGCCAGGCCATCCGGTTGCGGCGCACGATGTCCCAGATGGCGAAGACGTGCGCCCAGCCGTACATCATGCGGGCGGCCCAGGCCTCCAGCCGGTAGGGGTTGCGGTGCCAGAGCGGGAAGATCACCGTCGCGTAGATCAGGCCGGGCAGCACCAGCGCGGTGTTCTGCCAGCGGACCAGGTCGGGGCGGGCGAGCAGCAGGATGATCGGGACGAGCGGCGAGACGAGGGTGAACAGCGCGGTGTGGATGTAGTAGAAGAACCCGGACAGGTAGCAGGCGCGGGTGACCGGCCGGAGCTTGGTCTGCCAGAACTTCTTGCTGCCGAGCAGGCTCATCGAGCCGGTGCACCAGCGGTACTGCTGGTTGAAGAAGCCGCCGACGTTGTCGGGGCAGACCCCGGTGGCCAGGGCGATGGGTATGTACTGCAGGTCCCAGCCGAGGCGGCGCAGGTCGAAGCCGGTGTGGACGTCCTCGGAGTGGCCGATCAGCGTGGTGCCGCCGTTCTCCTCCAGGGCGGCGCGCCGGTATATCGCGCAGCTGCCGACGCAGATGGCGCCGTCGTTGCGCTGCCGGGAGACCTGGACGGTCCGGTAGAACAGCTCCTGGACGGCGCCCGCGCCGCGCTCGATCCAGTTCTGCGAGTCGAGGATGCGGAAGAACTGCGGGGACTGGACGATGCCGAGGCGGGGGTTGGCCGCCATGTAGGGGAGCATCTCGTCCAGCAGGTCCGGCCGGGGCGCGAAGTCGGCGTCCAGGATGAGGATGTAGTCGCTGTCGGAGTTGCGGAAGCCGAACTGCAGGTTCCCGGCCTTCTTGAACCAGCCGAGCTTGTCGCGGGTGCCGTAGACGAATTCGAAGTCGACGGCCATCTGCGCGAGCTGGGGGCTGTTGCTGTCGTCGAGGACGTACGGCGTGACCTCGCCCGGGTACTGGTCGCGCAGCCTGGCGACGTGGGTCCAGGTGTTGTGCAGGACCTCGATCGGCTCGCCGGCGACGGGCAGGAAGACGTCGACGGTCGGATAGCGCTCGGGCCGCCAGGACTTGACCAGCTTGCGGTGCGCCGCGAGGTCGAAGGTCTCGTTGAAGCCGTGCACCCAGCGGGATATCAGGTAGTAGACGATGGTGAAGGCGAGCGGGGGCACGAAGACGAGGAACCAGGGCGTCGCCTTGAGCAGCCCGATCTCGCTGGCCACCATGCAGGCGAAGCTGACGAGGGAGAAGCAGGTCAGCACCCACAGGTGGGTGCGGGCGTAGAGGTACTTCTCGGTGTTGTCCGGCGGCTGGGGGAGCAGGCCCCACTGGTTGCGGGCGGCCGGGTCGCGCCGGCTCCGGCGACGTGAGACGGGTGGTTGACCGCTGCCCGCGAGTCGCGCGCTCTCGGTGACAGTCACGTGCTCTACTCCCCCGGAAGCCGTCTTGTATCTGAACCTTCCCCGCCGGTCGGCCGTTGTCGGTCGGGCTCGCGGGGGACGCCAGGATCGTACGGGACCGGTCGTGGCCGATTCGCTCCCCCCTCTACCGTCGGCCATCCGGAACCGATATCGAGTTCCGATCGTGATGTGCACGGAGGTGCAGACGGAGCACTTGTGTACGGTTGTCCGCCCAGGGGGCGAGGACGGAAGCGTGATGAACATCGAGGTCGGTGGGGTGCGGCGGGCCGCGCGGAGGCTGCGGGCGGTCGCCGCGTTCGGTGCGGTCACCGCACTGCTGGCCGGGTGCAGCGGCCAGGTCGGGGCGGTGGAGCAGCCGCCGGCCGCCTCCGCGTCGACGGCGAGCCTGTGCTCGACCCCGCAGAACCCCTTCCCCAAGCTGGCGTTGGACGGCGGGTCGAAGGTCCTCGAACCGAACCCGTGGAACACCGCGGGAACCATCTGCGTGGACCCGGTGGACGACACCGGCTTCACGGTGTCCCAGATCCGCGACTTCGTCCCGAAGAACCCGCTGGCCCCGGGCGCCTACCCGAACGTCTCCACCGCCCCCGGCGCGAGCGGCCTGCCGGTGCCGGTCAGCGCGCTCGGCGACGCGACCGCGGACTGGGACGCCAACGGCCGGGTGAGCGGCTCCTTCAACCTGTCCTTCGACCTCTGGTACGGCTCCAGCCCGGACAACTGCCTGCCGGGCGAGAGCGCCGAGCTGATGGTGTGGCTGGACTCCACCGACAGCGTGCGCCCGGCCGGGGACAAGGTCGCCGACGCCCAGCAGTTCGGGGACGCCGCGTACAACGTGTTCCAGGCGCCGATCACCGGCCCGCACAGCGTGATCAGCTACGTGCGCACCACGCCGACCCACACCACCCGGGCCCTCGACCTGCGGCTGTTCACCGCCGACGCGATGGCCCGCGGGTACGTCCCCAAGGGCTCCTACCTGTGCCGGGTGCAGGCGGGCTTCGAGGTGTGGAGCGGCGGCACCGGCCTGCGCAGCGAGTCGTTCGCCTTCCACAACCGGGTCGGCCTGCCGGTCGGCGAGATCCCGGCCGGGGCTCCTGGGATCTGCCTGCGGCACGGCGGCGGCCCGGGGGGCGCCGTGGTGAGCGTCGGGGCCTGCGGCGACCCGGGCTCGTCGACCAGCTGGACGGTGGGCAACGACGGTTCGCTGCGCGGGGGAGCGGCCTGTCTGGTGCCGGGCGCCGACCGGACCTCGGTCACGCTGGCCGACTGCACCGGCGGCTCCGGGCAGCGCTGGGTGCCCACCGCCGGGGGGCGGTTGATGCACCAGGACTCGGGCCTGTGCCTGGGCACCGCGGGCGGTGCGCTGGCGGACGGTACGGCGGTGCAGCTGCGGACGTGCGCGGACGTGGTCTCGCAGCGTTGGCGGATCCCGTACAACGGGGTTGCGTGAGGCGGCTGTTCGTCGCCGGCCGGGCCGGCATCGACGCTTCGTCCGCGCAGCCCCCGGGGGGTTCGTCCGCGCACCCCCCATGGGAGTGGTCGGCCCGATGCCCTAGCATTCCGGCCATGAGCGATCGACCGGTACCGAGTGGCGAGCCGGGGCAGCCCTACCCGCCACCGCAGCAGGCACCGGCCGGGGGGCCCGCTCCGGCCACCGGTGTGCCACCGCAGTCTCCGAGCGGTGCGTTCGGCCCCGCGACCGGCTTCGGGCCACCGCCCGGTGCGCCCGGCCAACCACCCCAGCAGATGACGCCCCGTTCGCAGCCGGTGCCGCCGGTGCCGCAGCCGGGTGGAGCAGCGCCGGTGCAGCCCGGGCCGGTGCAGCCGGGGCCGGTGGCGGCCGGTCCGGTGGCGCCGCAGCCGCAGCCGCAGCCGCAGCCGTTCCCGCAGCAGGCGCAGCCGCCGCAGTCCTTCCCGGCGCCGGGGCAGCCGGGCCAGCCGCAGCAGCCCGCGCCGCAGTGGCAGCAGCAGTCCGGCTTCCCGCCGCCGGCCTCCTCGTCCGGCACCCCGGACTGGGAGGCGCTGGCCGAGCAGAACGAGAAGTCCGCCAAGCGCGGCCGCCGGCTCAAGCTGATCGGTGCGCTGACCGCCGTGGTGGTCGTGGCCGGCGCCGGCGCGGGCTTCTGGCTGTACAAGAAGGACGGCGACAAGAAGCCGGGCCCCGTCGCCACCTCGCCCGGCCCGTCCTCCGCCTCGAGCAGCGCCCCGCCGGTCAAGGGCATCACCAGCCCGCCGACCGTCGGCACCCTGGCGGCCAAGAAGGGCCCGGCGCTGAACCTGGGCGCCGACGCCCAGCCGGGGACGATGAGCGGCTTCTCCGGACAGGTCCTCAAGCTGCCCAGCGGTCAGGACTCCTTCGCCTCGACCTCCGGCCAGGTCGTCGACGTGAGCAAGAGCTTCACCGTCTCCGCGCGGGTGCTGGTCGACAAGCCGGACGGCAACCGCAGCGCGGTCAGCCAGGGCGACGGCCAGTACTACGCGTACTCGCTGGGGCGGGCCGGCAACAACGGACACGACCAGTGGTACTTCAAGGTCCAGATCCCGGGCGGCGGTTCGGCGATCGCCTGGTCCAAGGCCGACGCGACGGTCAACCAGTGGGTGCTGCTGACCGGCGTGTACGACGACTCGTCGCAGACGCTCACCCTGTACGTCAACGGCGCCCCGCAGTCCTCGGCCAAGTCGGCCGGGGTGCAGCCGTCCGGCAACAACAACCTGCAGGTCGGGCGGCTGAGCTCGAACGGGCAGTGGGCCGACCCCTGGCACGGCGCGGTGGCCGACATCCAGGTGTGGAACCAGGTGCTGCCGGAGGCCGACATCGTCAAGATCGTGGCGGGCCCGAGCTCGCCCCCGTCGGTCCCGCCGGCAGCCGCCTGGCTGAACGGCTGAGCCGGCCCGGGGCCGATCGCCCCGGAACCCGTCCGGCCCGAGAACGAAGAGCCGCCCCGCACCGCCACCACGGCAGTGCGGGGCGGCTTGACGCACGCCCCGGAGCGTGGGGCGCCCTCGGGCGCATCCGGAGGCAGAGCCCCAGATAGGAGCACCACTGATGAGCGCGGACGGTCGCTGGATCCGGCCCGAGTCCACCCGCAAGCCCGTCCTGGGCCCCGCCGGGGCCCGCCCGGGCGCGGGCGTGGCGCTGGGCGAGCGCGACCGTGCGGCCGCGGCCGTGCCGGCGCCGTCCGCGACCGACCGGCGGCGGCGCAAGCCCGGGCTGCTGCCCCGGGTGCCGCACCCGGCCCGCCCGGCGCTGCGGGCCGACTGGCTGCCGCTGCTGGCGGTGCTGCTGGTCCAGGGCGCGCTCTCGTACCACCTGATCGTCAGCAACACCGCCTTCATCGACGAGGGCACCTACATCTACTCCGGGTACCAGGAGATCGCCCACCTGCGGCACGGCACTCCGGTGTCGACGTACGAGACCTTCTTCTCCGGCTCCCCGCTGATCTACCCGGTGGTCGTGGCCGTGGCGGACTTCGTGGGCGGGCTGAACGGCGCCCGGCTGCTCAGCCTGGCGTTCATGCTCTCCGCGACCGTGGCCGTCCACCTGGCGACCCGGCGGCTGCACGGCTCGCCGGCGGCCTTCTGCGCGGCGGCGGCCTTCGCGGCGCTCGGCCCGACCCAGTTCCTGGGCGGGCTGGCCACCTACGACGCGATGGCGCTGGCGATCCTCGCCTGGGCCGGCTACCTGGCGGTGCGGCTGACCACCGGCGGCGGGTACCCGAGCCTGGTGGGTTCCGGGCTGCTGCTGGCCCTGGCGGGTGCGACCAAGTACGCCGCGCTGCTGTGGGTGCCGGTGGTGTGCGGCATCGCGGTGCTGGCCGGGACGGGCGGCCCGGTGCGCGCCTGGGCGCGCTGGCGGCGCGGGCTGCTGGTGCTGCTGACCTTCGCGGTGGCGGTCGGCGCCGCGGCCCTGGCGGCCGGTCAGCGGTACGTCGACGGCTTCAACCACACCACGCTCCAGCGCGCCCCGGGCCATGACGCCTACTCCTACGTGGCGAGCGAGGCCGCCCGGTGGGTGGGCCCGCTGCTGGTGGTGGCGCTGGTCGGGGTGCTGGCGCAGCTGGTGCCGGCGCGCCGGCGCGGCGGCGCGGCCTGGACGGAGTTCTGGCTGGCCGCGCTGCTGCTGGTGGCCGGTCTGCTGGCGCCGGTGAACCAGATCCGCATCCACACCTGGCTGTCGCTGCAGAAGCACGTGGACTTCGGTGCCTGGTTCTCGTGCATCGTGGTGGGCGCACTGCTGGCCCGCGCGGTGCTGTGGCTGCGCGGCCGCGTCCACGTCACGGCCGGGATCGTCGTCGCCGCCCTGGTGGTGGGCCCGCTGGCCTGGGTGGGGGCGGCCCAGGGCCGGGAGATGTTCGGCGAGTGGTCGAACTCGAAGGAGTTCGTCGCCGCGCTGGAGCCGTACGTGGTCAAGGGCGACGACCGCTACCTGGTGGAGAACTACAACGTCCCCGCCTACTACCTGCGCAAGCAGAGCAACTGGCAGCAGTGGCACGACCTGGTGGCGGTGTTCCGCCGGGACCCGGCCACCGGCCAGACGCAGAACGGGGTGCCCGCCATCCAGGCCGGGATCGAGGCGCACGAGTGGAAGGTGGTGGTCCTGGACTTCACCCAGACCGGAGCCACCGACCGGGCGATCCAGCCGACGTTGAAGGCGGCCGGCTACCGGGTGGCCACCGTGGTGAAGAGCGGCGAGCACGGCCGCTACACCGTCTACCTGGCCCCGGGGTACGACAAGCGGCCGTGACTGCAGGAGCTCAGAAGGTCATGGTGTAGACCATCAGGTCCATCCCCGGGTACGGCGCCCAGTCGCGCTCCGGGGTGCGCCGGAAGCCGACCCGCTCGTAGACGCGGTGGGCGGTGGTCATCTCCGGGCGGGTGGAGAAGGCCATCCCGGCCAGGCCGAGTTCGCGGCTGCGGGTGAGGGAGGCGCGCACCAGGGCCTCGCCGACGCCGCGGCCGCGGGCGAGGGCGGCGGTGGCGAGCATCCGTATCTCGCCCTCGCGCGGGGTGGCGATGTCGGCCCACTCGGTGCCGCCGACGGCGAAGGTCACGCAGCCGAGGACCCGTTCGTCCGCCGCGTCGACCGCGACCAGGAGCTCGGCCTCCCGGGACCGGCGCCCGGCGTCGCGCAGCAGGTCGACGTAGCCGCTGGTCGGGCTGGTGAAGCCGTCGCCGACGAAGGCGTCGACGGTGATCCGGCCGGCCGCTTCGAGGTCCTGGGGGAGGGCGTGGCGGATGAGGTAGTCCATCGGGCCAGTGTGCCGGAGCCGTGCGGGGTCCTGATTTCGGGGGTCGAGCGGACCGGGAGCACGGCCGGGTCGGCGGAGGGGCGCAGCGAGGCGGCGGGCATGGTGCCGTACAGCCGGTCGGCGCGGGCGGGGTCGGCCGGGTAGCCGCCGGCGCGGTGGTGGTTGTCGCGGCCGGCGGCGGGGCCGCGGGAGAGTTCGCGGCCGATCAGGGTGCCGAGCAGGCCGAAGCCGCCGACGGCGCCGACCAGGCCGAGTGCGCTGGCGAGGGTGTCGGTGTCCATGGCCACCACTGTGGCCGGGCGGCCCGGGTGTCCACGAGTGGCAGGAATGCCGGGTTGCCTCGAAATCCTGTCACTCCGCCTCTTTCGCCGGCCCGGCCGGTCGGGGCATCCTGGGCGGCATGCTGAAGAACGTGGTCGCGGTGGTGCTGGAGGAGGTCCACCCGTTCGAACTGGGGGTGGCCTGCGAGGTCTTCGGCCTGGACCGCACCGCGGACGGGCTGCCCGGGTACGACTTCGCGCTGGCCGGCGCCCGTCCGGGCCCGCACGCGACCCACTCGGGCTTCGCGGTGGACGTCCCGTACGGCCCGGAGCGCCTCGCCGGGGCGGACCTGGCGGTGGTCACCGCCTCGGGGATCCGCGAGCGGTACCCGGAGCCGCTGCTGGAGGCGCTGCGCGCGGTGGTGGCGGGCGGCGGCCGGGTGCTGTCGATCTGCAGCGGCGCCTTCGTGCTGGGGGCGGCCGGGCTGCTGGACGGCCGCCGTTCCACCACTCACTGGCGGCACAGCGACGAGCTGGCCGAGCGCTTCCCGGACACGGTGGTCGAGCCGGACGTGCTGTACGTGGACGACGATCCGGTGATCACCTCGGCCGGTACGGCGGCCGGCATCGACGCCTGCCTGCACCTGGTGCGCAAGGTGCAGGGCGCCGAGGTGGCCCGGGGGATCGCCCGCCGCATGGTGGTGGCGCCGCACCGGGAGGGCGGGCAGGCGCAGTTCGTGAACCGCCCGCTGCCCGAGGGCGGCGGTGACTCGCTGGCGCCGCTGCTGGACTGGCTGCGCCACCATCCGGACCAGGAGGCGAGCGTCGAGCAGCTGGCCGCCCGGGTGCACATGTCGCCGCGCACCTTCGCCCGGCGCTTCCAGCAGGAGACCGGTACCACCCCGCACCGCTGGCTGGTGGGGCAGCGGGTGCTGCTGGCCCAGCGGCTGCTGGAGTCGACCACCGAGTCGGTGGACGCGATCGCGGCCCGCTGCGGCTTCGGCAACGCGGCGGCGCTGCGGCACCACTTCGGGCGCCGGCTGGGCACCACGCCACTGGCCTACCGGCGCTGTTTCTCGGACGTGTGACGGACGGTCAGCCGGCGCCGGCGTGCAGGTGGTCGACTTGGTTCCAGCGGTCCGGCCGCAGCCGTCCCTCCTGGGCCCGCCAGAGGCTGGTGGAGCAGTTGTGCACCGGCTCGAGCGCGGTGAGCTGCTGCTCGGTGAGCCGGTCCAGCGCGTAGCGCAGCATCAGCACCGTGCAGTCGTGGGCGACCAGCAGGACGGGCCGTCCGGCGTCCTCCTCGCAGACGTCCCGCAGCAGGCTGCGCACCCGCAGGGCGACGTCGGCCCAGGACTCGCCGCCGGGCGGGCGGTAGTACAGCTCGCCCATCTTGCGCCGCCGGGCGGCCTCCTCCGGGTGCTTGGCCTCGATGGCGGCCTTCGGCAGCATCTCCAGGACGCCGAGCTCGCGGTCGCGCAGCCGCTCGTCGTAGCGGACGGCCAGGGTGACCGGCACGGCGCCGAGCCCGGCGGCCTGGGCGAGCGCGATCCGGGCGGTCTCGGCGGTGCGCACGTACGGCGAGCACCAGACGCTGCGCGGGCGGTCGGCGCTGGGCAGGGCGGCCCACCAGCGGCCGAGCGCCTGGGCCTGCTGCCGGCCGCGCAGCGACAGCGGGATGTCGGCGTCGCGGCAGCTGATCGGGACGCTGAGCGCGCCGGCGGCCTCGGCCAGCTGGAACTCGACGTTGGCGGTGGACTCGCCGTGCCGGGTGGCGATCAGCACGGACGGCAGCCGGGTGGCCGCCGAGCCGTTCGCGGCCACGGCGGTCAGCGTGGGCGGGTGCTGGGTGGCCTGGTGCTGGATGGCTTGGTGCTGGGTGGACTTGTGTTGGCCGTTCAGGGTGGTGCCGGATTCTGCCATGGCCGCGAGCTCCCCGTGGTCGATCAGGTTCCGGCCGGATGCCGGTCCGGTCTGGTGGTGCCCGGCGTGCACGTCTGTTCATGCATATGATCGTGCCGCCTCCTCCAGTGTTCACGGAGAAGGCGGCACGGTCACAGGGCGCGTGCAGTGCCAAATCAGTGCGCCGCTACGGGCTCCGGCGCGTTCTCCAGCTCGTCGTCGCCGGCCTCGGCGCTGTAGTCGGAGGGCTTGGTCTCGTCGACCCCCACCGGCGCCTTGACCGCCCGCAGCACCAGGGTGAGCACCACGGCGACGACCAGGTTGAGCACGAAGGCGGTCAGGCCGATGTAGCCCAGCTCGCCGATGCCGGGGATCTTGGCCGCGTTGCCGCCGAAGTGCTTGGTCGCCGGGCTGGCCAGCCCGTAGGCCAGCCAGGTGCCGTAGACCATGCCGGCCGCCCAGCCGGCGAACAGCGCCCAGTGGTGGAACCAGCGGGTGAACAGGCCGCCGACGATCGCCACGAAGGTCTGCAGGATCCACAGGCCGCCGAGCAGCTGGAGGTTGATCGCGGCCTGCTTGTCCATGCCGAGCACGAAGACCAGCGCGCCGACCTTGACCAGCAGCGAGACCAGCTTGGCGACCCGGGTCTCGTCGGCCGGGGTGGCGGCGGGCTTGAGCCACTCCTTGTAGACGTTGCGGGTGAACAGGTTGGCCGCCGCGATGGACATGATGGCGGCCGGCACCAGCGCGCCGATCCCGATCGCGGCGAAGGCCACGCCGGTGAACCAGTCCGGGAACATGCTCGCGAACAGCTGCGGCACCGACAGCTGGGAGTTGTAGCCCTTGACCCCGCTGCCGACGCCCGCCGCGATCGCCATGAAGCCGAGCAGCGCCAGCAGGCCGAGCATCAGCGAGTACGCGGGCATGATCGCCATGTTGCGGCGCACGGTGTTGCGGGACTTGGAGGCCAGCACGCCGGTCACCGAGTGCGGGTACATGAACAGCGCCATCGCCGAGCCCAGGCCCAGCGTCGCGTACGTCCACTGCTTGTTGACCGGGACGGTCATCGCCCCGGCCTTGGTCTGCTTGAAGTGGTCCGCGGCCGCGCCGAAGATGTGCCCGTAGCCGCCGAGCCGGATCGGGATGTAGATCACCGCGACGATGATCACGATGTAGACCAGGGCGTCCTTGACGAAGGCGATCAGCGCCGGGGCGCGCAGGCCCGAGGAGTAGGTGTAGGCGGCCAGCACGCCGAAGGCGAGGAACAGCGGCAGGTCCTTGACGAACCAGTTGGCGTTCTCCCCGCCGCCCACGCCGAGCACGTCCAGCACCGCCTGGATGCCGACCAGTTGCAGGGCGATGTACGGCATGGTGGCCAGGATCCCGGTCAGCGCGACGACCAGGGACAGCGGCCGGGAGCCGTAACGGCCGCGGACGAAGTCCGCCGGGGTCACGTAGCCGTGCACCCGGGAGACCGACCAGAGCCGGGGCAGGAAGAGGAAGACCAGCGGGTAGGCGATGATCGTGTACGGCACCGCGAAGAAGCCCGCCGCACCGGTCGCGTACACCGCCGCCGGGACGGCCACGAAGGTGTACGCGGTGTACAGGTCGCCGCCGAGCAGGAACCAGGTCACCCAGGTCCCGAAGCTGCGCCCGCCCAGGCCCCACTCGTCCAGGTGGGCCGCGTCGTCCGCGCGGCGCCAGCGGGAGGCGAGGAAGCCCATCACGGTGACCAGCAGGAAGAACAGCACGAAGACCGCGAGGGCCGTCACATTGACGTCCTTCATCGCGCACCGCCCGTCCGGGCCGCCTTGCGGGCCTTCTCGTCCCGGTTGATCAACAGGTAGGCGGCGACCGTGAAGACGGCCGACACCGGCACCCAGAGCAGCTGGTACCAGTAGAAGAAGGGCATCCCGGCCACCGCCGGGTCGGGCTTGTCGTACGAGGAGACCCAGAGCATCGCGACGATCGGCACGAGCAGGGCGAGTGCGGCCAGCACCCGTTCGGGGGTCACCGCCGGGACGGGCTCCCCGGCTGGCTCGGGCATGACAGCTTGGTCGGGGTCTTGATCAGAGGGCATCTTCGGCTCAACTCCGGAGGGTTCTCCCCGTCGGCGCCGCAGCCCCCGGAGGCACCGTGCACCCCCCGCGAGCCCGCCGAGCAGCACCATCGGTGATCGGCAGTCAGTATGGCTGCGCAATCTAGAGCATGGAGTGATCCATGTCACCCGATATGGCGCAACTTCCCGCCATCCGGACGCTGCTACTCGCCCGCGCTGCTACTCGCCCGCGCTGCTACTCGCCCGCGCTGCTACTCGCCCGCTCGCCTCCGGGCTGCTCTGACCCGGTGCCGACGGTCGGCGCTCCCTCGCTCCTGCGTCGCTCCCTCGCTTCTCCCTTTCGGCGCCGGCGCGGCCCTTCGGCTCGGGGCGGGTCACTCGCCCGCTCGCCTCCAGGCAGCCTCAGAGCGGAACGGGCACCGGCGCGCGGGTCGCGTGCGCCGGTGCCCGTGGTGGAGCGGGGGCGTGCGGTTACTCCGGACGCTTCAGCCGGGTGATGAACTTGTAGCGGTCACCGCGGTAGATCGAGCGGACCCACTCCACCGGGTTGCCCTCGCCGTCGAAGGAGTGCCGGGAGAGCTGGAGCATCGGCAGGCCGAGGTCGGAGCCGAGCAGCCCGGCCTCGCGCGGGTTGGCGAGGGTGGTCTCGATGGTCTCCTCGGCCTCGGCCACGGTGACCCCGTAGACCTCGCGCAGCGCCGCGTACAGCGAGTTGTGCTTGGCGAGGTTGCGCCGCAGGGCGGGGAAGCGCTTCGCGGACAGGTGGGCGACCTCGATGGCCATCGGGTCGCCGTTGGCCAGGCGCAGCCGCTCGATCCGCAGCACCCGGCCGCCGGGCTTGATGTCCAGCAGCGGGGCGAGCCGGTCGTCGGCGGTGATGTAGCCGATCTCGATCAGCCGGGAGGTGGGCTCCAGGCCCTGGGCGCGCATGTCCTCGGTGTAGGAGGTGAGTTGCAGCGCCTGGGCGACCTTGGGCTTGGCCACGAAGGTGCCCTTGCCCTGGATGCGCTCCAGCCGGCCCTCGACCACCAGTTCCTGCAGGGCCTGGCGGACGGTGGTGCGCGAGGTGTCGAACTGGGCGGCCAGCGCGCGCTCGGGCGGGACCGGGGTGCCCGCGGGCTGGGTCTCGGTGAGCTGGAGGAGGTGGCGCTTGAGGCCGTAGTACTTGGGGACGCGCGCGGTCGGGTCGGCGTCGGCCGGTGCCGGGAGGTTCTTCACCTCGGGGTCGTCGGCCTGGGCGGTGGTTCCCCCGTCGCTGCTCATCGGACCTGTTCTCCCGCTTCTCGCGGGGCCTTCTGCCGCCCCGCCACATCGTTAACGGACCACATCGTTGCATGTATGGCTACGGAACGAATACCTCATCACGCGATGAACGATGTGCGGTGTCGGCTTGATAACGGGTGGTCGAGATCGGTCGAGCAGCCGTTGACAGGCCCATTGGTCTAGGCCAAGCTCCAGGCATCTGGTCTACACCACTAGGCCGGCAACGATGAATCCCCCACCCGTTCGAAGGGGTTCGCGGCACCCGTTCTCCCGCTTTGCGTGGATCTGCCGCTGCCGCCCGACGGGGGTAACCCAGGCATCCCTCAGGAGGATGGCGTGAAGCGTCAGCTCATCGCGGCGGTCGGCGTCGCGGCAATGGTCGTCGGTCTCGCGGCTTGTGGCTCGGACGGCAAGAAGGACGGCGACTCCAAGTCGTCCTCCACGGCCGCCGACCGGTACAAGGGCAAGACGCTCAAGGTGTGGACCATGACCGGCTCGGCCCCCAAGGGCTGGACCGAGGCGGTCAAGACCGAGTTCGAGACCACCTACCCGGGTTCGAAGGTCGACTTCCAGACCCAGGAGTGGACCGACATCGGCCCGAAGGTCACCGCCGCGCTGTCCGAGGGTTCGGTCGACGTGCTGGAGCTGGGCAACACCCAGACCGCCGGCTACGCCGCCACGGGCGGTCTGCTGGACCTCACCAAGGACAAGTCCGCGCTGGGTGGCGACGCTTGGGCCGCCAACCAGAACGAGGCCGCGATGCTGGACGGCAAGCAGTACGCCGCCCCGTGGTGGGTCTCCAACCGCGTGGTCGCGTACAACAAGGACCTCTGGGCCAAGGCCGGCCTGACCGCCGCGCCGAAGACCCTGGACGAGTTCTACGGCGACCTGGACAAGCTGAAGGCCACCGAGGGCGTCGCCGACCCGATCTACCTGCCGGGCCAGGAGTGGTACACCTACTTCGGCCTGCTCACCGGCGAGGGCGGCAAGATCGCCAAGAAGGACGGCGACAAGTGGGTCGGCGGCCTGGAGTCCCCCGAGGCCCAGAAGGCCTTCGAGACCTACAAGAAACTGCAGAGCTACTCGGTCACCGGTCCGAAGGACAAGGACGAGGCCACCCCGCAGCAGAAGGACGTCTTCGCCAAGGGCAACGTCGGCACCATGATCGCCCTCGGCTGGGAGCTCCCGGACCCGAAGGACATGCCCAAGGACAAGATCGGCTTCTTCCCGCTCCCGGGCAAGACCGCCGACAAGCCCTCCGGCGTCTTCATCGGTGGCTCGAACCTCGCGATCGCCGCGCAGAGCAAGAACACCGACATGGCGAAGGACTTCCTGAAGATCGCCCTCAACGACAAGAACGAGGGCCTGGTCGCCGCGGCCGGCAACATCCCGAACAGGCCGGCCCTGAACAGCCAGCTCACCGGTGACTTCGCGCAGGCCGCCCAGGCCGCCACCGCGGTCGGCGGGATCACCCCGAACACCCCGAACTGGGCCAGCGTCGAGAACAAGCCGAACCCGATCAAGGACTTCCTGACCGCCGCGCTCCAGGGCGGCGACTACGCGGCCACCGCGAAGAAGTACGACGACGAGATCGCCAAGCGGCTCAACGAGAAGAACTGAGCACTGTGAGCGGCGTCGCTCACCGGTCCCCGGCGGGGGGCCGGTGGGCGACGCCATCCGTCGTGGCCGGGTTGTGAGGAAGTGAGAACGATGGCTGTGCATTCGGAGCGGGTGCAGACACGGTCCCCGGAGTCGGGGGAGGCCGTTGTGGCCGAGATTGACACCAGTGCCGCCGGCGGCGGGGCCGAGGGCGCCGCGCCGAAGCGCACCAGATCCGCGGGGGGACCGGGCATCGGCTCCCGCCTCGCCCCCTACCTGCTGCTGCTGCCGGCCACCGTGGCGACCCTCGCCCTGCTGGGCTGGCCGCTGCTGAAGACCGTCCTGCTGTCGTTCCAGAACCTCAACCGGCGCCAGCTCGTCATGCATCTGACCGAGTGGACCGGCTTCGACAACTACAAGGAGCAGCTGACCGATCCGGACTTCTGGGCGGTCACCGGGCGCACCGTCGTCTTCACCCTGGTCAACGTGGTGCTGATCATGGTCGGCGGCACCCTGATCGGCCTGCTGCTCAACCACCTCGGCAAGAGGATGCGGCTGGCGCTGTCGATCGCGCTGCTGATGGCCTGGGCCATGCCGGTGGTCGCCGCGACCACCGTCTACACCTGGCTGTTCGACGAGCAGTGGGGCGTCGTCAACTGGTTCCTGGACCAGCTGGGTTGGCACTCGATGGCCGACTACAACTGGATGAGCGACGAGTACTCGACCTTCTTCGTCGTCATCCTGCTGGTCGTCTGGATGTCGATCCCGTTCGTGGCGTTCAACATGTACGCCGGCCTCACCACCATCCCGAAGGAGCTCTACGAGGCCGCCCGGATGGACGGCGCCGGCTCCCTCAAGATCTTCGGTTCGGTGATCTTCCCCAACCTGAAGCCGTTCTTCCTGGCCACGACCTTCCTCGAGGTCATCTGGGTGTTCAAGTCCTTCACCCAGGTCTACGCGATCAACGGCGGCGGCCCCGAGAAGCTGACCCGCACCCTGCCCGTGCACGCCTTCCTGGAGGGCTCGGGCGGCCAGCACTACGGCGTCGGCGCCGCGATCGCGGTGCTCACCATCCTGATGCTGGGCGCGCTGATGGCCTACTACTTCCGCATCATGATCAAGCAGGAGGACGAGCTGTGAGGCGCTCTCTCTTCGGACGCACCTGGCCGAACGTGATCGCGGTCGTCCTCATCGTCTTCTTCGCCTTCCCCGTCTACTGGATGATCGCGACCGCGTTCAAGCAGGACCGCGACATCATCAGCAAGACGCCGGTCTTCATCCCCTTCGACGCGACCTTCGACCACTTCAGCACCGCGGTGAACGCGCCGGACTTCTGGACGTACGTCACCAACAGCGCCACCGTCACCGTCGGCGCGGTGGTGATCTCACTGGTGATCGCGACCCTGGCGGCCTTCGCGATCGCCCGGATGAGGTTCCGCGGCCGCAAGACCTTCGTGCTGGTCATCATGACGGCGCAGATGGCGCCCTGGGAGGTCATGACCATCGCGGTCTACATGATCTCCCGCGACAACGACATGCTGAACAGCCTGCTGCCGCTGACCCTCTTCTACATGATGATGGTCCTGCCCTTCACCATCTGGACGCTGCGCGGCTTCATCGCCGCGGTGCCGAAGGAGCTGGAGGAGTCGGCCATGGTGGACGGCTGCACCCGCACCCAGGCCTTCGTGAAGGTGATCTTCCCGCTGCTGGCCCCCGGCCTGATGTCGACCTCGCTGTTCGGCTTCATCACCGCGTGGAACGAGTTCCCGCTCGTGCTGATCGTGAACAAGGAGCAGGGCAAGACCCTGCCGCTGTGGCTGTCCTCCTTCAAGACGGCCTTCGGCAACGACTGGGGCGCGACCATGGCGGCCTCCACGATGTTCGCCATCCCCGTGCTGATCCTGTTCGTCTTCCTGCAGCGCAAGGCGGTCGGCGGTCTGACCGACGGCGCCGTGAAGGGCTGAGCCACCGTGAGCATCCTCGTACCCACCGCCCCGGCCAGCGACCAGCTGCACCGGGACGCCCTGACCGTCCTGCAGCCCGGCTTCGTCGGCACCGAGCCGCCGGCCTGGCTGCGCCGCCACCTGGCCGCCGGGCTCGGCTCGGTCGCGCTGTTCGACCGCAACGTGGTCGACCTCGACCAGCTCTCCGCGCTCACCCGGGCGCTGCGCGCGGAGAACCCCGACCTGCTGATCGCGATCGACGAGGAGAGCGGCGACGTCACCCGGCTGGAGGCCGGCTCCGGCTCCTCCTGGCCCGGCAACCTCGCCCTCGGCGCGATCGACGACCCGGCCCTGACCCGGGACGTCGCCCGCGAGCTGGGCCGGGCGCTGGCCGCGGCCGGCGTCAACTACAACTGGGCGCCCACCGCGGACGTCAACTCCAACCCGCGCAACCCGGTCATCGGCGTCCGCTCCTTCGGCGCCGACCCGGAGCTGTGCGCCCGGCACACCGCCGCCTGGGTGGAGGGCCTGCAGTCGGCCGGCGTGGCCGCCTGCTCCAAGCACTTCCCCGGCCACGGCGACACCGCGGTGGACTCCCACCACGGCCTGCCGGTCATCGACGTCGACCTGGACGTGCTGCGCGCCCGCGACCTGGTGCCGTTCCGGGCCGCGATCGCGGCCGGTACCAAGGCCGTGATGACCGCCCACATCATGGTCCCGGCGCTGGACCCGAAGCTGCCGGCCACCCTGAGCCCGACCGTGCTGCGCGACCTGCTGCGTGCCGCCCCGGCCGACGGCGGCCTCGGCTACCAGGGCCTGATCGTCAGCGACGCGATCGAGATGGGCGCCATCGCCGACACCTTCGGCATGGGCGAGGGCACCGTGCTCGCGTTGGCGGCCGGCGCGGACGCGATCTGCGTCGGCGGCGGGCTGGCCGACGAGGAGACCGTGCTGATGCTGCGCGACGCCATCGTGGCGGGCGTGCGCTCGGGCGGGCTCGGCGAGGAGCGGCTGGCGGACGCCGCCGACCGGGTCCGGGCGCTGGGCAGCTGGGGCCGGATCGCGGCCCAGGGCGAACAGCCCGAGCCGGACCTCGCGGTGGGCCTGCGGGCCGCCCGGCGGGCGCTGAAGGTGGTCCGGGCGCCGGGCCGCGAGGTGCTGCCGGTGAGCGAACGCCCGTACGTGGCCTCGTTCTCGGACGAGCCGAACATCGCCGTCGGCGACGTGACCCCGTGGGGGGTGGCCGGGATGCTGGCCGACCGCTTCCCGGGCACCCGCACCCGCGAGGTGTCGGCCGCCGAGGCCGCGCCGGAGCTGCTGGACGCCCTGGTCGCGGAGCTGGTGGCCGGCGCCGAGGGCCGCCGGCTGGTGCTGGTGGTCCGGGACGCGCACCGGCACGCGTGGATGGCCGCCGCGCTGAGCCGCCTGGTGGCGGCCCGGCCGGACGCCGCCGTGGTGGAGATGGGGCTGCCCCAGTCCGAGCCGGTCGGCGCGCTGCACATCGCCACCCACGGCGCCGCCCGGGTCTGCGGGCTGGCGGCCGTGGAGGTGCTTACCGGGCAGCCGGGAGCGATCGGCTGAACCGCACGGGAGACGTCACCGGCTGGATCCGGGAGGTGTCGGCCGACGGGCCCGGCATGCGCATGTCGCATGGCGGGCCCGTTCCGTTCTCCGGGCGCCGACCCGCGCTTCCGGCGGGTGACCGTGCTCCCTCAAGCGGGCCTTAAATCCCGCTTAAGTACGACGTGGGGTGACGGGGCGGCGACCGATCGCCACGGAATCCCGGCGCGGTGCAACGGAACGGCAACGGCCCTGGCGGGAAGGGGAGTTGGGCGTTGACAGCTACAGTGGCCTAGGCCAAAGTCCACTCCAATCCCTCCCGAGCACCGCCCTCGGCTCCAGCACCTCGGAGAATGACGCGACGAAGCGTCAGTTCGTGTCCGTGTTCGGAATCACGGCCCTGGCGGTCGGACTGACGGCCCGCTCCTCGTCCGGATCACCCTCCGGTGACGGCAAGCCGCTGCCGACCTTCATCGGCGGCTCCGAAGATCATCCCGGACATGCTGACCGCGATCCTCAAGGGCGAGTCGGTGGACCAGGCCACCAGGGAGGCCGACGCGGCGATCGACCAACTGATCAACAACCCGTCCTGACCGGCCCGCTGACCGCCTCCCGCCTTCCGGGAGGCGGCGGTTCGGGGGTGCCGGACGGGGAGCGCGCTCGTAGGATTGCCCGCGAAGAACCGCAGCGAGTGTGCGGACTCGCCGCCGTAGAGGTCCCCGTCGGGCGATCCGCCCGGCCGGGGTCGACCCGTCTCATCGGAGGCATCCAGATGTCCGACCCGCACACCGTTTCCGTCCCCGGCCGGATCATGGCGGCGGAGATGGCCGAGCAGCCGGCCGTCCTGCGGCGCATCCTCGAGGAGGGTGCGCCGAAGATCCGCGAGATCGCGGCCGGGATCGCCGCCCGCAGCCCCCGCTTCGTCCTGCTGACCGCGCGCGGCACGTCCGACAACGCGGCGCTCTACGCCAAGTACCTGATCGAGATCCTGCTCGGCAAGCCGGCCGGGCTGACCTCGATGTCCACCACCACCGCGTACGGCGCCAAGCCGGACCTCACCGACGTCCTGGTGATCACCGTCAGCCAGTCCGGCGGCTCCCCGGACCTGGTGGCCTCCACCAAGGCCGCCCGCGAGGCCGGCGCGATCACCCTCGCCGTCACCAACAACCCCGGCTCCCCGCTCGCCGAGGTCTCCGAGTTCCACATCGACGTGCTGGCCGGACCGGAGAAGGCGCTGCCGGCCACCAAGACCTACACCGCCGAACTGCTGGCGCTCTACCTGCTGGTCGAGGGACTGCGCGGCGGGGACGGCTCGGCCGCCGAGGAGCTGCCGGACCTCGCCGCCGGCGTGCTGGCCCGCCAGGCCGAGGTGAAGGCACTGGCCGAGCGCTACCGCTTCGCCCAGCGCCTGGTGATCACCTCGCGCGGCTACGGCTACCCGACCGCCCGGGAGGCGGCGCTCAAGCTGATGGAGACCACCTACATCCCGGCAACCCCGTTCTCCGGCGCCGACCTGCTGCACGGCCCGCTGGCCATGGTGGACAACGTCTCGCCGGTGATCGCGGTCGTCCCGGACGGCAAGGGCGGCGAGGCCCTCCAGCCGGTGCTGGACCGGCTGCGCGGCCGCGGCGCGGACCTGGTGGTGATCGGCCAGCGGGCCCAGGTGGACGCCGCCTCGGCGGGCTTCGCACTGCCGGCCGGCGTGCCGGAGGAGGTCCAGCCGATCCTGGAGATCCTGCCGCTGCAGCAGCTGGCCTACGAGGTCACCATCGCCCGCGGCCAGGACCCGGACGCCCCGCGCGCCCTGGCCAAGGTCACCGAGACCCGCTGAGGCGGCTATTCGCCCGCTCGCCTCCGGGGCGCTCGGGCCCGGCGCCGACGGTCGTCGCTCCGATGCCCTCGTTCCTCGGGCCTCCTCGCTCCTCCCTTTCGGCACCGGCGCGCCCCTTCGGCTCGGGGCGGGGATTCGCTTGTCGCTCCTCCCTTTCGGCACCGGCGCGCCCCTTCGGCTCGGGGCGGGGACTCGCCCGCTCGCCTCCGGGACGCTCGGGGTGGGGAGTCGGCCCTCCGTCCACAGCCTGTGGACGGAGGGCCGGTTCTCTGAGCGGCGGAGCGTGCTTCGGGGAGGTCGCGAACGCAGGCCGGAAAACACTACGGGCCACGGCGCCGACACGGGACCCTCAACCCGTGCGGCACCGCAGCCCGGAGCTGTCGTCGGGCACCGGTGTCGATCGAGGACTGTGCGGGGTCTTCGTTCGGCGGCGTCCGACCGAGGAGAAGCCGCGCGCGGTCAGGGCAGTTGCGCGGTGGGCCGCTCCTTGGTGCCCTTCCATTGTGGACTAGACCAATCTGGGTTGTCCAGGCCTCCCCGTAAATTGGTCTAAACAACTCCGGGCAGCCGGCCGCCGGCACCGCACGGTCCGCCGAGCCCGCCCCCCGGCCGACGGCGCTACCCTCGCCATGTGCCCTCGTTGAACGAACTCGTCCGCCGCCACACCACCCTGACCGGGGCCGACGTGGAATGGCTCCACATGCTGGTCTCGGAGTGGCAGCTGCTCTCCGACCTCTCCTTCGCCGACCTGGTGCTGTGGATCCCCACCTGGGACGGCATCCGCTACGTCTCGGTGGCGCAGATGCGGCCCAACACCGGCCCCACCTCCTACCAGGACGACATGGTCGGCCACCTCGTCCCGCGCGGGCGCCGCCCGCTGCTGGACGCCGCCTTCGACGAGGGCCGGATCGTGCGCGAGGGCGACCCGGAGTGGCGCGAGGAGGTGCCGGTCCGGGTCGAGTCGATCCCGGTCCGGCGCGAGGGCAAGGTGCTCGGGGTGATCGCCCGCAACACCAACCTGCTGACCGTGCGCACCCCCAGCCGGCTGGAACTCACCTACCTGCAGAGCGCCTCCGACCTGGCCCAGATGATCGCGGCCGGCAGTTTCCCGTACCCCGGCGTGGAGCAGGCCGACATGGACGCCGCCCCCCGGGTCGGCGACGGCCTGATCCGCCTGGACGCGGACGGCATCGTCACCTACGCCAGCCCCAACGCCCTCTCCGCCTACCACCGGCTCGGCCTCACCTCCGACCTGGTCGGCAGCCACCTCGGCCGGGCCACCGCCGACCTCGCCCCGCCCTCCCGCTCGGCCGTCCACGAGGCGCTGGTGAAGCTGGCCAGCGGCTGGGCGCCCCGGCAGACCGAGGTGGAGGCGCAGGGGGGAGTGGTGACCCTGCGCGCGATCCCGCTCAAGCCCAAGGGGACCCTGACCGGTTCGCTGGTGCTCTGCCGGGACGTCACCGAGCTGCGCCGGCGCGACCGCGAGCTGATGACCAAGGACGCCACCATCCGGGAGATCCACCACCGGGTGAAGAACAACCTGCAGACCGTCGCCGCGCTGCTGCGGCTGCAGTCCCGCCGGATGGAGTCCGAGTCCGGCCGGGCCGCGCTGGACGAGGCGGTGCGCCGGGTCGGCTCGATCGCGATCGTGCACGAGACGCTCTCCCAGGCGCTGGACGAGCAGGTGGCCTTCGACGAGATCGCCGACCGGGTGCTGGCGATGGTGATGGAACTGTCCCAGGACGGCCGGGTGGCGACCCGCCGCAGCGGCAGCTTCGGCATCCTCTCCGCCGAGGTGGCCACCCCGCTGTCGATGGTGCTGACCGAGCTGCTGCAGAACGCCCTGGAACACGCCTTCGGCCCGACGGCCTCCGGGAACCTGGAGGTGAGCGCGCTGCGCGGACGGGCCCCGGCGACCGGCAAGGGCTGGTCGGACAGCTGGAACGGCGGCGCCCGGCCGGAGGAGTACCTGCTGATCACCGTGCAGGACGACGGCCGGGGCATGCCCGAGGGCTTCGACCCGAAGACGGCCGGCAACCTCGGGCTGCAGATCGTCCGGACGCTGGCCACCGGTGAGCTGGGCGGGACCTTCGACATGGTGGCCGGCCCGAACGGCGGGACCAAGGTGATCCTGGAGATCCCGGTGCGTTGATGCGTTGCGGCGCGCGGTGGGGGCGCGCGCTCGGCGGATGCGCCGGGTGCCCGCTCCGTGCGCCCGGGGCGCGGTACCCGGAACTCGGGCGCGGAACCCGGGCCGCGCAACACGGAATCGGGGGCGCGGAAACAGAAACGAGGCCCTGTCGACCGGGGGGGGGTGGGTCGACAGGGCCTCTCAACCCGTTCCGGCCGTCGGGGGGAGTCGGCCGGAACGGGGGCTCTGGGTGGTGCGACACCTCGCATGTGCGTTGCACACGGTGAGCGCCACAGCTCCACAGTATTGCTCTAAGTGAACAGTATCAAGTGGCTGGACGGTCCGGTGTCGCGGGACCTCGCCGGGCAAGGCCCTTGGTGCGGAAGGCTTCACCAGGAAGTGCAGGGAAGCCTTTGATCATGTGTTGATCGGTACGGCGGTTACTGCTGGTGCTACGGCGTGTGATCAGACGCTGCTGATCAGGCGGTGCGGGCGCGGTTGCGGGCGGCACGGCGCTTCATCGCGCGACGCTCGTCCTCGCTCATCCCGCCCCAGACGCCGGCGTCCTGGCCGGTCTCGAGCGCCCACTGGAGGCACTGCTCCATCACCGGACAGCGGCGGCACACGGCCTTGGCTTCCTCGATCTGCAGCAGAGCAGGACCGGTGTTCCCGATCGGGAAGAACAGCTCCGGGTCCTCTTCGCGGCAGACAGCGCGGTGGCGCCAGTCCATGGTCGTCCAACTCCTCCTGCCGCGGGGGGTGGCCCGATCGGCATAATCGAATGGCTTGTGAATGTGAACGCTTTCACGAATCCCACAACAGCAAAAGAGACCAAAGGCCCACCGGGCCCGGGTGGTCTGTGCTGGGAGGGGATTCGGCGATTCGAGGGGCACTCCGCGGTCGGTGCTCCTGTGGTTCCGGAGTTGCCGTCGCTGCGATGTGTCCCGATCGCCATGTAGAGGTTCGCAAACCTCGGGCTCGGATACAACCCCCTTCGGGGAGGAATTTTTGATTCTTCGGTGTCGCATAGCTCACAGCCGGTACTTCTATGGAGTGAAGGGGGCTTGTGCGTTCGAGAAGAAGGGCGAACCCCGCTTCCGGTCACACAATCACACGCAGTGCCCGCCGTACGCCTGTGAAACTGACGCGACTCCGGTCTCCAAGATGGTCCCCGTCGACCTGGAACGGGACGGGTTCCTGCGAAACCAAGGTGAAGTGTCTGACGTCGTGATAGGAGACGACGTGTTTTCCGGACGGCCCGGCCGGCGGGGCACCGTCACTCGAAGGCGCGTACGACCGCAGGATCTGACGGACCGTTCGAGCCGTACCGAACGCCGTCATACGGGTGACGCCGAAGACGTCCAGATCCGTGTCGAAGGAGGCGAGCGGCGAGGGATACACCGGACGGTTGCCGAGGAACGTCCACGGCGAGGTGTTGCTGACTATGGCCAGCACCAGGCCCGGAACGGCTTGGTGGCCCGGGAGTTCGAGGGCCACCGGGCCCGAGCGGCGCTGCTCACGCTGGGTGAAGTAGTGCTTGACCGCCTGCCCGACGTACAGCGCGTGGGTGGACTTGCGCCCGGCCCGGCGCTGCTCCTCGACCCGGCCGACCACCCCGGCGTCGAAGCCGAGGCCGGCGGTGAAGGTGAACCAGCGGTCCGGCAGCCCGTCGGTCATCGCCTTGCCCAGTCCGATCGGCCGCTCGCGCCCGTGCTCCAGCGCGTCCAGCAGGGCGCCGGTGGCCTCCACCGGGTCGTTGGGCAGGCCCAGTGCGCGGGCGAAGACGTTGGTCGAACCGCCCGGCACCACGGCCAGTCGCGGGACCTTGTCGCCCGGGCCGTGCGTCAGCAGCCCGTTCACCACCTCGTTGACGGTGCCGTCCCCGCCCAGTGCCACCACCAGGTCCACCGTGCCGTCCGCCGCCGCCTCACGGGCCAGGTCGCGCGCGTGGCCCCGGTACTGGGTCTCGGCGACCTCCAGCTTGAGGTCGCTGCGCAGGGCGTGGATCAGTACGTCCCTGGTCCGGCCACTGGTGGTGGTGGCCTTGTGGTTCACGACCAGGAGAGCGCGCATGGGGAAAGCCTACGGGGCGGTACGGACCGGCCGGCGGCTACCCTGCTGGAGTGACCGCAGAAACCTCCGCATCCGCACCCGCTCGCCCGGTTTCGCTCACCCTGGGCGCCGCCATCACCGCCCTGGAGGGCGCCGCGCTGGCCGTCGTCGGCATCTTCGACATGGTGTCCGCGCTGTCCGGGCAGGCCAAGCAGCTGGCCCTGAACGAGTTCGGCGGCCTGGTCATCGTGCTGCTCGGGGTGCTGCCGATACTGGCCGCCCGGGCGCTGCTCAAGGAGCGCCGCTGGGGCCGCAGCCCGGCGGTGCTGACCAACTCGATCTGCCTGCCGGTCGCCTACTACATGGTCCAGAGCGGCGGCGCGATGATCGCGGCCGGCGTGCTGGTCGGCCTGCTCGGTCTGGTGGGCATCGGCGCGCTGCTCAACCCGAAGTCCACGGCGGCCCTGTACGTCCAGGAGAACTGAGCACGCGGCAGGACTGGGCGCACGGGCCGCCGCAGGCCCGCAACATTCCGAACGGCAGAACGGCAGAACGGCAGAACGGCCGCCGCAGCGGGAGCTGGGCGGCCGTTCGGCGTCTGCTACTCCTCGACCAGGAGCTTCTCCCGCAACTGGGCCAGGGTCCGCGCCAGCAGCCGGGACACGTGCATCTGGGAGATTCCCACCTCGGCGGCGATCTGCGACTGGGTCATGTTGCGGAAGAACCGCAGCACCAGGATCTTCTGCTCGCGGGGCGGCAGTTGGGCCAGCAGCGGCTTGAGCGACTCGCGGTACTCGACGCCCTCCAGCGCCTCGTCGGTGGCGCCCAGGGTGTCCGCCACGGCCGGCGACTCGTCGTCGCTGTCCGGCACGTCCAGGGACAGCGTGGAGTACGCGTTGGCGGACTCCAGGCCCTCCAGGACGTCCTCCTCGGAGATCCCCAGGTGCTCGGCCAGCTCGTGCACCGTGGGGGAGCGGCCGTGCCGCTGGGAGAGCTCGCTGGTCGCCGTGGTGAGCGACAGCCGCAGCTCCTGCAGGCGGCGCGGGACGCGCACCGCCCAGCCCTTGTCGCGGAAGTGCCGCTTGATCTCGCCGACGATGGTCGGCGTCGCGTAGGTGGAGAACTCGACCCCGCGCTCGTGGTCGAAGCGGTCCACCGACTTGATCAGTCCGATGGTGGCGACCTGGGTCAGGTCGTCCAGCGGCTCGCCCCGGTTGCGGAACCGCCGGGCCAGGTGCTCGACCAGCGGGATGTGCATCCGCACCAACTGGTTGCGCAGCTCGACGCGCTCCGGGGAGCCCTCGGGCAGCGCGGACAACCTGACGAACAGCGCGCGGGCGGCCTCCCGGTCCGGCGCACCGGTGCGGTGCGAGCCCTGGGCGGGCACGGCGCCGTGCAGGTCCGCGGCGTCCTCCGCCGGTTCCGGCGCAGGAGCGGAGGCGTGCGTCGGCTCAGACGTCGGCTCGGTCGGGTGGCTCATCCGGTGGGCGTCCTTCGGGTGCGCTTCGTCGTTGGCGGCGAGGCCGGGAACGCTCGCCTGGGTCGGTACGGCAGGTCCCGCCGTCGCGAGGCCGGTACGGTCCAGATCACTCACGGCCATTCCCCCGTTCCGTTCCGGGAGCACCGGGGCCGTCGGCCCCGGCATCGTCTCGTTGGTCGTACCGCCCGGGGGCGGTACCGGGAGCCGCCCGTCGGGCCCCGGGTGGGGAACGGCGGACGGCCCTTGCAGGGTGCTGCTCGGTGCCCGTCAGTGGGCGGCGGACCCGCCGCGCTTCTTGTGCAGGCTGATCGACACGGTGTTGTCCTCGCCGACCGAGGAGTCCACCTCGCCGGCCAGCGCGGAGAGCACCGTCCACGCGAAGGTGTCGCGCTCGGGCGCCTTGCCGTCCGTGGTCGGAGCGGCGACGGTCACCTTCAGCGAATCGCCGACCAGCCGGAACTCGCAGGACAGCACGGAACCCGGCACCGCCTGCTGGAGCAGGATGGCGCAGGCCTCGTCGACCGCGATCCGCAGGTCCTCGATCTCGTCGAGGGTGAAGTCCAACCGGGCCGCGAGCCCGGCCGTCGCTGTTCGCAGCACGGAGAGATAGGCCCCCGCCGCGGGCAGCCGGACCTCCACGAAGTCCTGAACTCCGAGATCGCTGTCGATCTGGGACACCCTTGCCTCCTGGGTGACGCGCTGTGCTTGCTTGGTACCCCCGGTGAGGGGGCCTCTGCTACCGCTGTTCTACCGCTACCGGTTGCGCCGTTGGTACCCCTGACCGGGGGTATCGATGCGGCAGTTCCGCCAGCGTTGGGTCTGACCTCCGCACCCGGTGCGGGAGTTACTCATGGTAAGGCATTGCGACGCAGGGTGGCAGGGCCTTTGCCCGTACTCCGTGCGTTCGTATGCCGTGCGTTCGTACGCGTGTGCCCGTTCAACGGCTCCCGGCGTCCCGGAGTGCCTCGTCGGTGAGCCGGTAGACGGTCCAGCCGTCCATCGGCACCGCGCCGAGTGACTTGTAGAAGTCGATCGAGGGCTGGTTCCAGTCGAGCACCGACCACTCCACCCGCGCGTAGCCGCGCACGACGGCGATCCGCGCCAGCTCCAGCAGCAGCGCCTTGCCGTGGCCGCCGCCGCGGGCCGCCGGGCGGACGTACAGGTCCTCCAGGTAGATCCCGTGGGTGCCGCGCCAGGTCGAGAAGTTGAGGAACCAGACCGCGAAACCGACCGGCTCGCCGGTGACGTCGTCCTCGGCGATCAGGCCGAACAGCGCCGGGTTGGCGCCGAACAGCGCCTCGCGCAGCTGCTCCTCGGTGGCCACCGCCTCCTGCGGGGCCTTCTCGTACTCCGCCAGCTCGCGGATCATGGCCAGGATGACGGGAACGTCGGTGACGACGGCGGTGCGGATCATGCCGCGAGCCTACTGCTCGGTCCCCGCCTCGTCCCAGGCCTGGACGGAGGTCTGGTCGACGATCCGGCCCTCCCGCAGGTCGGCCATCGAGGCCATCAGGACCCGCACCCCATCGGGGTAGCGGCAGGACTCCAGGAAGGCGACGTGGTCGCCCTGGACCACCACCTGCTCCAGCTTGTGGGTCATCTCGCGGCCGTAGATGTCGTCCAGCATGGCGCCGATCTCCTCCCGCCCGTGCATCACCAGGGGGTGGCTGGGCTGGGTCTTGCGGTCGACCACGCGCAGCTCGGCGTCCTCGGCGTACAGCGCCAGCAGGGTCTCGGCGTCGCAGCGCTCGATGCCCTCGCGCAGCGCTCGGGTGTCGAAGGCGGCGGGGGCCGACATGGTGCTCATGGTCTCGCTCCTCCGGTCGGGGTCCGTCGGCTCGCACTTCGAGCGTACGCCCGACCGGGGGCTTCGATCGGGCCGGTCGGCGGGCCGGGACGGTGCGCGGGAGGTCGGCCGGGGTGCTGATCGCGGCCGGGTCGCGCGGGCCCTCGACCAGGTCGACGTAGTCCATGCGACGATCCGGTCGTTCCCGATCGCGGAGACGTTCGTCGGCGGCGGGAAGGACTTCGGGAAGGCCCGGGACTCCCCTCGGGCGGTCGGCACCGGACTTCTCCGTCGGACGCCCTGGCGGCATGACGGTCACTCAGGCCATCGGCCCCCACCGGGGGGTGATCGCACGTGGACGCACGACCGCCCCCGTCCGGCGGAGCGGACGGGGGCGGTCGACTGGCGACGCGTCAGGCTCAGGCCTGCTTGGTCTCCCAGAAGATCTTGTCGACCTCGGCGATCAGGTCCAGCAGGGCCTGGCCGGTGGCCGGGTCGGTGGACGCCTTGGCGGCCGAGGCGGCCTTCAGGGTGTCGTTGATCAGCTGGTGCAGCTGCGGGTACTTCTCGAAGTGCGGGGCCTTGAAGTAGTCGCTCCACAGCACCGAGATGTGGTGCTTGACGGCCTCGGCGCGCTGCTCCTTGATGATGATGGCGCGGGCGCGGAAGTGCGGGTCCTCGTTGGCCTGGTACTTCTCCTGGGTGGCCTTGACCGACTCGGCCTCCAGCTTGGCCTGCGCCGGGTCGTACACACCGCACGGCAGGTCGCAGTGGGCGTGAGCGGTGGCGCGCGGTGCAAACAGACGAGAGAACATGGGAGTCCTTCCTTAGATCGTCTTCCCGCGCCCGAGACTACCCTTCCGGCCTCCGGGTTTCGCGGCCGGGCGGTGGGCCTAGGGCAAAAGACGGACCCTGAACCGGGGTAATCCGGACACCGAACGGATGACGGTCCGTACGGCAGACTGGGGGCGGGCGGTCCGGGAGGAGGAGTCGTGGCGCGGAGCACGGAACCGCAGGGCGGTGCGGGCGGTGGCCTGCTGCCGTTCGGACTGGTCGACGTGGCGGGCCCGTCGATGATCCCGACCCTGCGCGAGGGCGACCGGCTGCTGGTCCGCTACGGCGCGCCGATCCGGCCCGGGGCGGTGGTGCTGTTCCGGCACCCCCTCCAGCAGGACCTGCTGGTGGTGAAGCGGGCCGCCGAGCGCCGCCCGAAGGGCTGGTGGCTGCTGTCCGACAACCGCCCGGTGGACAGCGACAGCCGCAGCTACGGTCCGGTCCCGGACGAACTGGTGCTCGGCCGGGTGCTGCTGCGGCTGCGCCCGAGCCCCGCCTGGCTGGCGCCGGGCCGCGGGCTGGAACGGCTGCTGCTCGGCCCCCGGCTCTCCCGGGTGCCGGGCCTGGCCCGCCGCCTCGGCGTGTGGGTGGAAGAGGTCTGACCCCCCCGAGGCCCTAGTTGCCCGAGTGCAGTGCCGCCTCGGCCTCCTGCCGCTTGCGGGCCCGGTACGCGGCGACGTTGGCGCGGGTCGCGCAGCGGTCGGAGCAGTAGCGGCGGGAGCGGTTGGTCGAGGTGTCCAGGTAGGCGTTGCGGCACGGCGCGGCCTGGCAGATGCCGAGCCGGTCGGCGCCCAGCTCGGTGAGGTGGACGGCCAGGCCCATGCAGGCGACGGCGCTGAAGTGCGCGGTGGCGGTGGGCGAGTTGTCGGCCAGGTGCAGGTGCCAGCGCGGCCGGCCGGCGGCGTCCGGGTAGTCGTGCCCGGAGACCAGCGGGCTGACGGGGTACTCCATCAGCAGACTGTTCAGCAGGTCGACGGCCCGGACCTCGTCCCCCTCGGCGGCGGCCTCGAACACCCCGCGCAGCCTGGTCCGCACTGCCCGCAGCCGGGGCACGTCGGACTCGTCGGCCAGCGCGGCGGCACGGGACGAGTCGGAGAACAGGGCGCGCACGGCGTCCACCGAGGTCAGCGAGTCAGTGCCGCGCTCGGGTTCCTCGGTGTTCACCAGCCGAACGGCGAGATCGGCGTACGAGGCGAGCTCCACGGCGGTCCTTCCAGGGGTATCGGTAACGGGCTGATTGCTTCCAGCCTATTACCCGGCTGGGGAAAACGGCGGCGCCCGGCAGGAAGTCGCCTGCCGGGCGCCGACCGTACGGGTTCAGAGCACCTTGGAGAGGAACGCCCTGGTCCGCTCGTGCTGGGGGTTGGTGAGCACCTCGCGGGGGTTGCCGGATTCGACCACCACGCCGCCGTCCATGAACACCAGTGCGTCGCCGACCTCGCGGGCGAAGCCCATCTCGTGGGTGACGACGATCATCGTCATCCCCTCCTCGGCCAGGCCGCGCATGACGTCCAGCACCTCGCCGACCAGCTCCGGGTCGAGCGCCGAGGTGGGCTCGTCGAAGAGCATCAGCTTGGGCTTCATGGCCAGCGCGCGGGCGATCGCCACCCGCTGCTGCTGGCCGCCGGAGAGCTGCGAGGGGTAGTTCTTCGCCTTGTCGGCGAGGCCGACCCGCTCCAGCAGGGCCATCCCGCGCTCCCGGGCCTCGGCCTTGTTCTCGCCCTTGACCTGGACCGGCGCCTCCATGACGTTCTCCAGGGCGGTCATGTGCGGGAACAGGTTGAAGTGCTGGAACACCATGCCGATGTCCCGGCGCTTCTGCGCGACCTCGCGGTCCTTCAGCTCGTGCAGCCGGCCGCCCTTCATCCGGTAGCCGACGAGTTCGCCGTCCACCGAGAGCAGGCCGCCGTTGATCTTCTCCAGGTGGTTGATGCACCGGAGGAAGGTCGACTTGCCGGACCCGGAGGGGCCGACCAGGACGAACACCTCGCCCTTCTTGACCTCCAGGTCGATGCCCTTGAGCACCTCCACCAGGCCGTAGGACTTGCGCACGCCCTGCGCCTCGACCATCGGGACCGCCACGGCGTCCGTCACCTGCGGCTTCGTCAGATCGGTCATACGTGGCCACCTCCTTCGAGGCCGGGCACCACGTCGTCCTTGGCCGGCGGGACGGGCTTGCCGGCGAACAGCCGGCGCAGTCGCTGCAGCGGCGTGGGCGGGAGCACCCGGTTGGCGCCGCGGGCGTAGTAGCGCTCGATGTAGTACTGGACCACGGTGAGGATCGAGGTCATCAGCAGGTACCAGATGCTGACGACGATCAGCAGCGGAATGGTCTGGAACGTGCGGGAGTAGATGTTCTGGCCGGCCCGGAGCAGCTCCTCCAGGGCGATCGACGAGACCAGCGAGGTGGTCTTCAGCATCGAGATGGTCTCGTTGCCGGTCGGCGGGATGATCACCCGCATGGCCTGCGGCAGGATGATCCGCCGCATGGTGTTGAACTGGCTCATGCCCAGCGCGTGGGCGGCCTCGGTCTGGCCGAGCGGCACGGACTGGATGCCGCCGCGGACGATCTCCGCCATGTAGGCGGCCTCGTTGAGGCCCAGGCCCAGCAGGGCGGCGACGAACAGCGGGATCGCCTGGTTGGTCGGCTCGGACCAGAAGGCCGGGCCGAACGGGATGCCGAACGAGATGTTGGCCCACAGCGTGCCCAGGAAGTTCCAGAACAGCAGCTGGACCAGCACCGGGGTGCCGCGGAAGACCCAGATGTAGAACCAGGCGGTGCTGGAGAGCACCGGGTTCGGCGACAGGCGCATGATCGCGAGGATCACGCCGCCCGAGACGCCGATCAGCATGGAGAGGAAGGTCAGTTCGAGGGTGACGCCGAGGCCGTGCAGGATCGAGGAGTCGAAGAGGTACGTGCCGACGACGTCCCACTGGAACTGGGGATTCGTGGTGAGGGCGTGGATCAGCATCGCCGCGAGGACCGCGACGACTGCTGCCCCGACCCAGCGTCCGGGGTGGCGGACCGGGACGGCCTTGAGGGTTTCGGGCCGTCCCGGGTGCACCGACCCCTGGTCGGAAGAGTTCACTGTGTGGCCTCAGGGGTTGTGTTCAGAGCAGCGGATTCAGCTGGTGGCGCCGTTGAGGACGGACTTGTCGATCGCGCCGGCCTGCACGCCCCACTTCTCCAGGATGCTCTTGTAGGTGCCGTCCGCCATCAGGGACTGGATGGCGCCCTGGACGGCCTTGGAGAGCAGCGAGTTCTTCGGCAGCACGACGCCGTACGGGGCGGTGTCGGTCACCTGGCCGACCTTCTCCAGCTGGCCGTTGGTCTGCTTGATCGCGTAGTCGATGACGGGGGAGTCGGCCAGCATGACCTGGTCGCGGCCGGAGACCAGCGCCTGGGTGACGTCGGTCTGCAGGTCGAACTTGTCGCCGTCGTTCGGGACGGTCGGCTTGCCGGCCTTGGTGCAGGCGGGGTTGATGGTGTCCTTGACCGAGTCGGCCTGGGTGGTGCCGGTCTGGACGGCGACCTTCTTGCCGCACAGGTCGGTGGGGTCGATCTTCTCCGGGTTGCCCTTCTTGACCGCGGCGCCCGTGCCGGCGCTGAAGTAGGTGACCATGTCGACCGACGCCTCGCGCTCCTTGGTGTCGGTGAAGGAGCTCATGCTCATCGTGTACTTGTTGCCCGTGATGCCCGGGATGATCGCGTCGAAGGTCGCGTTCTGGACGTCGGCGGTCAGGCCCAGCTTCTTGGCGATGGCGTTGGCCAGGTCCACGTCCATGCCGACGATGGCGCCCTTGTCGTCCTTGAACTCGTTGGGCGCGTAGGAGGCGTCGGTGGCGACGACGATCTTGCCGGCGGACTTGACGTCGGCCGGGACGAGCGCGGCCAGTGCCGCGTCGCTGGTCACGGCGGGGACCGTCGCGCTCGCGTTGACGCCGGAGGAGCCGGACGGCTTGCTGCTGCCGCAGCCGGTCAGCACGAGGGACACGGACACGGCGGCCACGCCGGCCGCGAGGAGGCGGGTGCGCTGGGTACGGGCGGTCATGAGGGGGATCTCCTCCTGGGGAGAGAAATCGGGCGGAGCGCGCCGCGGGAGCGGCGCACCGGGGCAGCTGGCCGTACGGAGCCGTACGGGTGGTGGTGTCGCTGTACGTCGTCGTACGGGCGTTGCCGGTGGTGCAGTTGCCTGGGCGCAGGGGGCAGCCCAGGGTGGTGCGGGGTACTGCTTTCCGCCACCCTCCGCCGAGGTGGACGTCGATCTGAACCGCCTCGACCAGTGGCCGGCTCGATCCGAGATGGGGGGAATCCTGCCATCTGAGGACGGTCAGGTGGCCCTCATTCAGATCAAAATCGGATAACAAGGGCCCGCGGCGTCCGCTATTCGGACGGATCGCGTGCCCCTGTCACCCTGCGTATAAGTATGCAGATCCGCCTGTGCTCTGCCGGGAGGCCCGCCGCCCCCGCTCAGATGCCCCCGTTGACCACCGCGTTCTGCGCCGCGCCCGCGCTCACGTTCCACTTGTCGAGGATCTTGTCGTACTCGCCGCTGCGGATCAGCTGGTCCACCGCCTTGGACAGGGTGTCGCGCAGCCCGGTGTCCTCCTTGCGCACCGCGATCCCGTACGGGTTGGAGGTGGACAGGGTGCCGGTCACCTCGAAGCGGTTGCCGCCGTCGGTGGTCTTCGCCGCGTAGGCGGCCACCGGGTAGTCGTTCAGGCCGGCCGCGGCCGCGCCGGAGGCGACCTCGGCCAGCACCTTGGCGTCGGAGTCGAAGCGGTGCACGGTCAGCGGGCGGCCGGTGCGGGCGCAGACGGCCGTCTGCCGGGTGGCGATGTCGTCCTGGTTGGTGCCCTGCTGCAAGGCGATGGTGCGTCCGCACAGGTCGTCCAGGGCGCGGATCCCCTTGGGGTTGCCCTTCGGGACGACGATCGAGGTCCCGGCGATGAAGTAGTCCACGAAGTCGACGCCCGGGTTGACCTGCTTGCCGTTCTCGTCCAGGCCCTCGCGGCGCTGGCGGATGTCGCTGAGCGCGGACATCGCCACGTCGAACTGCTTGCCCTGCAGGCCCGTTATCAGCTTGTCGAACGGGGTGTCCTGGAACTCGACCCGCACGTCGAGGATCCGGCCGAGGGCGGCGGCGAGGTCCGGGTCCAGACCGGTCGGCTTGCCGTCCGGGCCGTGGAACTCCACCGGCGTGAGGTTGACGTCCATGCCGATGCGCAGCACCCCGGCGGAGCGCTGGGCCTTGGGCAGCTTGGCCCGGATGTCCTTGACCGGGTCGCTCGCGGCGGCCTGCCCGCCACCGCCGCAACCGGTGAGCAACAGGGCTCCGACGGCGGCCAGGACGACTCCGGCGACGGCCGGACGGTGGGCAGGGAGGACGTGAGGCATGAGGGCTGCTCCTGGGGGCGGACCGCGGGGCGCCGCGGTGTCGCGCTGGTGTACGGCGAATGACGGACATGCGATCCTGTCATCCCGCCCTGCCGGGCCCGGCGGCGGGTGTGTCAGAATTCGGTACCGGGTGACCCCCGGACGCTCGAACCAGACCGACGAGCCCCGACAGGCTCGGGGTGCCCAGGACCGGAAGTCATCACGTGGCTCCGTATCCGGGGCGCCGACTCCCCCACGGGTCTGCGTTCACTCCTGTGGGTGCGCGTGCCTCCACGCCGTTGCCGCCGCCGGGGCCCGGCGCTTCCGACGCCGGACTCCAGTCGAGGCGACAGCACGGCGATGAACGGCACGTGACGAGGACGAAAAGGCATAGGTGCGATGCCTCCGTCCGACCCTACGCTCGGCCCGGTAGCACAATGCGGATCAAGAACAAGACCCCATAAAACCCTCATCCGAGGGCGCCACCCGACGACAGCGCCCCACCCCGACCCCGGGTCCGCTTCGGCGTACCCGGTTTCCGGCTTCCGGACGGGGCCGCCCTGCCCGTCGGCCGCGCACCTCGCCAGATCAATGACGAAGAGGTCATCGTGGCAGCGGAGATCATCAGCAGCACCCAGGACACCGACGATCCGGTCGACGCCGTTTTCGCGCTCCACCGCGGCGGCAAGATGGAGATCCGGGCGACCGTGCCGGTGCGCGACGCGGACGACCTGTCCCTCGCCTACACCCCCGGTGTCGCCCGGGTCTGCACGGCCATCGCCGAGCAGCCGGAGCTGGTCAACGACTACACCTGGAAGTCCAACACCGTCGCGGTGGTCACCGACGGCACCGCGGTGCTGGGTCTCGGCGACATCGGCCCGGAGGCCTCGCTCCCGGTGATGGAGGGCAAGGCCATCCTGTTCAAGCAGTTCGGCGGCGTGGACTCCGTGCCGATCGCGCTCGCCTGCACCGAGGTGGACGAGATCGTCGAGACGGTCGTCCGGCTGGCCCCCTCCTTCGGCGGCGTCAACCTGGAGGACATCTCCGCCCCGCGCTGCTTCGAGATCGAGCGCCGCCTCCAGGAGGCCCTGGACATCCCGGTGTTCCACGACGACCAGCACGGCACCGCGATCGTCACCACCGCCGCCCTGTGGAACGCCGCCAAGGTGACCGGCCGGGAGATCGGCTCGCTGCGGGCCGTGATCTCCGGCGCCGGCGCGGCCGGCATCGCCATCGCCAAGATGCTGGTGGCCGCGGGCATCGGCGACGTGGCCGTCTGCGACCGCAAGGGCGTGGTGTACGAGGGCCGCGGCGACCTGACGGACGTCAAGGCCGAGATCGCCGAGCAGACCAACCGCTCGGGCCTCAAGGGCTCGCTGGCCGACGCGCTGGCCGGCGCCGACGTGTTCATCGGCGTCTCCGGCGGCACCGTGCCGGAGGAGGTCGTGGCGACCATGGCCGAGGGCGCGTTCATCTTCGCGATGGCCAACCCCGACCCGGAGATCCACCCCGAGGTGGCGCACAAGTACGCGGCGGTCGTCGCCACCGGGCGCAGCGACTTCCCGAACCAGATCAACAACGTGCTGGCCTTCCCGGGCATCTTCGCCGGCGCCCTCCAGGTGCGGGCCTCCCGGATCACCGAGGGCATGAAGCTGGCCGCCGCCAAGGCGCTGGCCGGCGTGGTGGCCGACGAGCTGACGCCGCAGAAGGTCATCCCCTCGCCGTTCGACGAGCGGGTCGCCCCGGCGGTCACCAAGGCCGTGGCCGACGCCGCCCGCGCCGAGGGCGTGGCCAGGATCTGACGCGGTGTCGAGGGAGCGCGCCGACTGTGACGGCCGCTCCCCCGGTTCCCCCCGAGTCGAAGGGCGCGCCGCTCCCGAAAGGGTGAGCCCCTCCTGCCCGATGGCGGGCAAGGAGGGAGAGCGACAAGCGAGGCACGAGCGCCGGAGCGACGACCGCCGGCAGCGGGTCCGAGCGCCCGGAGGCGAGGGGGGAACAGCTGAGGCCGGGACGCGCGTCACACGTACGCGTGGTTCCCGGCCTCGGCCGTCCCGGCTAGTGTCCGGGGCATGTTTGCTGCCTATGCCGCCCGTATCGACGCCGACGACCCGCTCAGCGGCCTGGAGTTGGGCGAACTCCCCGAGCCGCAGGCCCGCCCCGGCTGGAGCGTGGTGACGGTCAGGGCTGCCAGCCTCAACCACCACGACCTGTGGTCGCTGCGCGGCGTCGGCCTGCCCGCCGAGAAGCTGCCGATGATCCTCGGGTGCGACGCCGCCGGCGTCGACGAGAACGGCAACGAGGTCGTCATCCACTCGGTGATCGGCCAGACCGGTCACGGCGTGGGCCCGGACGAGCCCCGGTCCATCCTGACCGAGCGCTACCAGGGCACCTTCGCCCAGCAGGTGGCCGTGCCGACCTGGAACCTGCTGCCCAAGCCCGCGGAGCTGAGCTTCGAGGAGGCCGCCTGCCTGCCCACGGCCTGGCTGACGGCCTACCGGATGCTGTTCACCAACGCCGGGGTCAAGCCCGGTGACACCGTGCTGGTGCAGGGCGCCGGCGGCGGGGTGGCGACCGCGCTGGTCGTCCTCGGCAAGGCGGCCGGCCTGCGGGTCTGGGTCACCGGCCGGGACGAGGCCAAGCGCCGGCGGGCGGTCGAGCTCGGAGCGGACGCGGCCTTCGAGAGCGGCGCCCGGCTGCCCGCCCGGGTGGACGCGGTGATGGAGACGGTCGGCGCGGCGACCTGGTCGCACTCGGTGAAGTCGCTGCGCCCGGGCGGCACCATCGTCATCTCCGGCGCCACCTCCGGCCCCAGCCCGAAGGCCGCCGAGCTGAACCGGATCTTCTTCCTGGAGCTCAAGGTGGTCGGCTCGACCATGGGCACCAAGGAGGAGCTGGCCGGGCTGCTGGCGCTGTGCGCGAACACCGGCGTCCGGCCGGTGATCGACTCGGTGCTGCCGCTGTCCGAGGCCCGGGACGGCTTCGCCCGGCTCGCCAAGGGCGAGGTCTTCGGCAAGGTCGTGCTCAACCCCTGACGCGCGGCGGCCCGGTGTCCTCGGGTGTCCACCCCGACCATCCCGGCCGCCCGGGCCGCCTCCAGCGGCATCGTCCGC